>DAOOBP010000121.1:0-5934 GCA_035407925.1 Salinivirgaceae bacterium | reverse complement strand
TCAAATTCCTTGACTCAGAATCCTTAGTTATGTCAGATTCATGTTGATTTGGGAAGTTTTTTTGATTTGTCATATTCAATTTATTGATTAAGTGTGCAAATATAAGTTATTTTACGTTTATATCAATGTAAGTTAAAAGGTATTGGAACACAGATGACACAGATTACACGGATTTTTCACAGATTTTTATCCGTGTA
Source organism: Salinivirgaceae bacterium (assembly GCA_035407925.1). Taxonomy (GTDB): domain Bacteria; phylum Bacteroidota; class Bacteroidia; order Bacteroidales; family Salinivirgaceae; genus JAAYQU01. The sequence goes on along the minus strand of DAOOBP010000121.1, from coordinate 5,737 downwards.
AATCTGTTCAATCCGTGTGTTCTGTGTTCCATTTGTTCGTAATTTTTAATTTTTCACAAAAATTTTCGTCATTCCGTTCACCTTTACAACATAAACCCCTAACGGCAACCCGCTAATATCTAGCGCCGAGCCCTCGAAGTTAAAGTTTTCGTAAACTGTCTCGCCTTGCAGGTTCACTATAGTTACCTCGTTAGCAACCTGTTTCTTTGAAAACTCTATATTCAACAAGTTTGTTGCTGGGTTGGGGTAGAGTTTTATTTCATCTTCCTGTAAAGTGTTTGGGTTTGGAGCTATAGCGGTCTGCAAATTATCATCGGTTGTCACGCCACCTTTGTCGTCGATGAATACGGTGGTGTTACCCATTAGGTTTTCGCCCTCGATGGTTACGGTGGCGGTGAAGTTTGTTGTGGTATCGGGGTAGGTTACGGTTACCTCTTGCATGGCACCGCTCGCTATTGTGCCACTTGTCCAACTTAACGTGCAGTGGGATAAATTGCAATGGATGTTAGTGATGGAGACTTCGCCGACACTATGGCTTTGTATGCTAAATTTTACTTCTTTAGCACTGTCTTTTGTGTTTTTTTGTTGGTTTAGGGCGGTTAGCATCTCATCATAAGTTTTGGGAGTGTTTTTTAAATTTTTAAGCCCACTTATTTCACCAAATTCTGTTATAGAAATTACCTTTTCTTTAAATGTTGCCAACAACCCAAAATCAATTTTGCCACTAATAACACATGCTGTGTATGTAGTCCATTTATCGAAGGTTATATTTGCTATTTCAGGAGTAGGTAGTTTAGGTATTAAACTTTCCATTTGTTGCTTACTAATTCCCAAAACCCACGGAGCGATATATACTAAAGATTTACAATTTGAAAAAATAACTTCAGTGGTTATTGCCTCAGTAGTATCTGCTGGACCTGGCCAAGGACCTGGAAGATTAGATGTAAAATTTATACTCTGAATGTATGATAATTTTGAACAATTGCTAAAATTAATTTTAGCAAAATGATTTTGCTTTGATATAAAAGAGCCAACACCTATAGACCTTAAATTTGTACAATTTGAAAAATCTAATTCATTAATGCTATCTAAAGAGATTGCCAAAAAAGCTAAATCTCCTATTTTTTCTAATTTAGCAAGATTACTAAAATCTATTATATGAGGGTTGGTAGGATTATCTATACCTTTTATGTGTGCAAAAGCTAAAACTCCTATGTGTCTTAAATTTATTAATTCGTTAAGATTACATAATAGCATATCGTAATTATATGCAAAAGTTCTATTTCCTATGTACTCAATTGTTTTGGGCAGTTTAACATATTGTAAATTTTTATCTGTAAAGAAACCTTCGCTTTGATTATTTATATTATAAATCCCCACAACTTTTTGTCCGTCCAATGTTTCAGGAATTATAATGCTTTTGCCAGTTATATTTTGTGCTCCCTGTTCGGTAAGAACTAATATATATCCCTGAAATACAGTTACATCGTCATCTTGTAGTGTGTAGAACTCCGTTTGCGCCATTACATTCCCAAACAGAAATGTAGCGCATGCTATCAATGTTATTCTAATCAAATGTTTCATTGCTATACTTTTTTAAATTCAACTCAAAATTCGAGACAAGATACAAAATATTTCACTACCGACCGATTAATTTTTTTAATTCGCCACCGGAATAATACAATTTTGCCGTTGGTGGGTTATTTATGTCACACCTTCGGGGTTGGGCAGATGGGAAATTAGAAGTTAGAAGACCGAAGTCGGAAGTCGGAAGTCGGAAGTTGAAAATCCGTGCAAATCCGTTCAATCCGCGTGTTCTGTGTTCCATTTGTAATTCTTCGACAAGCGAAGTGGCAAAGTTGATGACATAATTGCTCATTGCTAATATTTATCTTAATGTCTCTAATAATTTTTCTAACTTTCTTACACTTTCAGAGAATTTTAGAAAGTTTGACTCTTTTAATTTTCTAATATTCAACAATTTCCACTTTATTGCAGGAAAATCGGAATAATCGAAAGTTGTCCAACGCGGGCTACCTTGCACAAAAGAGAGTAAGAGGTCTTTATCATGCTGTGTCAAAGCTCTGTGAACAATCTTAACTAACTCTTTTCTGATTTCCTCAAATATGGTGTAAGTAAAAACATTATCTGTCATGCCCGAAAACTGACTTTTAAAAACCACGCTTTGGTCTATGAAGTTTGGATTTAACACTTCATCTATGGGACGTTTCCCACACATGAGGAAAAACAAGAAGCCATGTTTCACCTCTTCGGTAAAACCAATTGTTTGCAGTAAGTTTTTTACATCAAAAATATCTCTCGGATGCTGCCTGTCTAATGCCGCAATTATTTTACCGCCCCAAAGTTGCCCAACTGAAACCGTTTTTACTTCACAAAATCGGTCAAACTCTTCTTCGGCTCTACTGCATAACAATTTATGGCAAGGTTCTGCTATCAATCCTCTATTTATCTGATTTACTTCCACTTTGACGTTTGCACCATCTCTTATACATATCAACTTTAATTCTTCTTGAGTGCGCTTTTCGTCTTCAAAACGAATATTGGGATACCTGATTAATAACCTGTTTTTAATAGCCTCTAACGACAACTTGATTTTGTCTAAATCTTGGCTTCTGTCATCAGAAAAGGGAATAAAAGTTAGGTCAATATCCACCGAAAGTCGTGGCATATCGAGGAAAAACAAATTTATGGCTGTTCCTCCGTGCAAAGCGAAAGACTCCTCTTTTGAAATTTCTGTCAAAACATCGAGCAACAACGTAACTTGTGTCTTATATGTCTCTCTCATTACGCTAACTCTTTAGGTAAAACTAATTTATATTTCGGAACAAAAACGCCACTCTCTACTAATGAGCGATTTCCTACACCTAAGTCGATTTTGTTTATATCCAAATATTTAAACCAAGTGTGATTTGCTTTTTCTGCAAAGTACAGAAACAACCTTTTAGCTTTTATCAACTTACAACTTTCTAACAATTCCTGAACCTTAGCAGGTCGCAACGAACCTAATCCTTCCATCAATTCAAATGCTTCGGTTAATGAAAACTTATCGGGACAAAGTACCAAACACTCCACCATGGCACGAGCAGGGGTCGATATTTTCATTGTTAATTCGCCTTCAGTAAAATCAGTCATGCCAAGCGCTTCGTTAGCAAAAACTGTAAGCCTGAAAATAGTGGTTTGAGCATTCCAATCGTTATCAGTGAACCAACGAGGTAATTTTACCCTTCCTCTTACAAAAAGTGTTATTTCCTGCGAGTTTATTTGCAAATAGTGAGCAAATCCCTGCATCTCTAAGGCACTGCGCCCGCCGATATGAATATCGCACTTCTCGACACTCTGCAACGCCGATAACGCACCTGCTAACACAAGCGTATCGCCCGACTTGAGCATCGCTCCTTTACCTATCGACTTTAGCCAACCACTTTTACGATAACTCTGTTGCAACTCATACGAATATCCTTGAGACTTCAACCACGCAGGCAGTAGCACACTTCCTTTTGGCAAGGATTGTATCAAAGTGTTTATTTTTGTTTTATTATCCATACAATAAATATAGTTAACAGTGCAAAGATAAACTTTATCAATGAACAATGAACAATGAGCAATGAACAATTGAGTTAAAAGTGGAAAGTTAAAAGTTTATAAAGTTATTTGAACACATGACACAGATAAAAATCTGTGAAAAATCCGTTTAATCCGTGTCATCTGTGTTCCATTCGTAACTCGTAACTCTTAATTTTTCACGAATATTTTTGCATTTCCGTTCACCTTTACAACATAAACCCCTAACGGCAACCCGCTAATATCTATCGCCGAGCCCTCGAAGTTAAGGTTTTCGTAAACTGTCTCGCCTTGCAGGTTCACTATGGTTACCTCGTTAGCAACCTGTTTCTTTGAAAACTCTATATTCAACAAGTTTGTTGCAGGGTTGGGAAACAGTTTTATTTCCTCGTGCTGTAAAGCGTTTGGGTGTGGAGCTATAGCGGTTATCAAATTGTCATCGGTTGTTACACCACCTTTGTCGTCGATGAATACGGTGGTGTTACCCATTAGGTTTTCGCCCTCAATGGTTATTGTGGCGGTAAAGTTTGTTGTGGTATCGGGGTAGGTTACTGTTACCTCTTGCGTGGCTCCGCTTGCTATTGTGCCACTTGTCCAACTTAACGTGCAGTGAGATAAGTTGCAATGGATGTTAGTGATGGTGACTTCGCCGACACTGTGGCTTTGTATGCTAAAACTTACTTTTTTAACACTGTCTTTTGTGTTTTTTTGTTGGTTTAGGGCGGTTAGCATCTCTTGGCGAGTTTGTGGGGTGCTTTTCTTCCAGTGTGTATTACTGCGAATATCATCTATCGAAATAACATATTCATCAAATAATGCAAGGTAAGATGTTGAACCATAACCACAATTCTTTCTCCAAGAGTTAAAAGTTAAACTATCTATTTGTGGCGTAGGTAATAAATCTTCTATATAACTAAAATTATTAACACCATATCCTAACATTTGTCCACCCAAATACAATAAAGATTTGCAATCTGAAAAATCAATATGTTTTTGATTTATATTCTCTTGAAGTGTAGAATCGAGTATAAAAGAAGAAAAACAAGCTGTTCCTATATACGACAAATTTGTACAATTTTTAAAAATAAGAGAATCAAGTGTTTTATCCTCCTTGTATTCAGCTATGCCATCAAAAGCCAACGCTCCGATTGATTTCAATTTAGTACAATTAGTAAAATCGACTGTATTATAAAAATAATTTTCATCTATTCCATGTAAACCGAAAGCAAGAAAGCCTATTTTTTCTAATTTAGATAAATTACTAAAATCTAATCTATGAGGGTTAGTAGGATTATCTATACCTTTTATGCCTCCAAAAGCTAAAGCTCCTATATGTCTTAAATTTATTAATTCGTTAAGATTACATAATAGCATACCGTTATTATATACAAAAGTACTGTGACCTATGTACTCAATTGTTTTGGGCAATTTAACATATTGTAAATTTTTCTGTGCAAAAACACCTTCATTATTATCATAAATTCCCACAACTTTTTGTCCATCCAATGTCTCAGGAATTATAATACTTGTGTCTCTTATGTTTTGTTCTCCTTGTTCTGTAAGGCTTAAAATATATCCATGAAATACATTTACATCGCTGTCCTGTACCGTGTAGAACTCCGTTTGCGCCATTACATTCCCAAACAGAAATGTAGCGCATGCTATTAATGTTAGTCTAATCAAATGTTTCATTGCTATACTTTTTTAAATTCAACCCAAAATTCGAGACAAGATACAAAATATTTCACTACCGACCGACTAATTTTTTTAATTCGCCACCGGAATAATACAATTTTGCGTTGATGGGTTATTTATGTCACCCCTTCGGGGTTTGGCGGATGGGAAGTTAGAAATTAGAAATTAGAAATTAGAAGTCGGAAGTCGGAAGACCGAAGTCGGAAGTTGAAAATCTGTGCAAATCCGTTCAATCCGTGTGCTCTGTGTTCCCCAAATCCGAAATCAAAAATCCGAAATCCGAAATCATGTCACTCCTCTTTTTTCTTATACCTTGGCGATTGTCCCCTTTCCGAAATCAATACTGGCGATTCAAGATCTATTCCCTCTACCATAAAGATATTTTGTATGTTGGAATTCAGGTCGGTAATAACTTTAAGCATCTTGTTTGCATCATCAATATAGACATTGATTTGATATG
>DAOOBP010000120.1:0-6042 GCA_035407925.1 Salinivirgaceae bacterium | reverse complement strand
ATTATAGCGGTTTATATCTTTTTTGAACGCTATTTTGCTATTAGAAATGCTTCGAAAGAAGATCCCTCTTTCATGGAAAGGATTAAAGATTATATTCATGCGGGACAAATTGATTACGCTATAAATCTTTGTCAACACACTGATAACACGATATCACGAATGCTTGAAAAGGGAATTAATCGCATAGGCAGACCCTTAAACGACATAAGTACAGCAATAGATAATATTGCAAACCTTGAAATAGCAAAATTAGAAAAAAGTTTACCAGTTCTGGCATCTGTAGCAGGTGGAGCGCCAATGCTTGGTTTCTTAGGTACTGTTACCGGTATGATACGTGCATTTTACGACATGGCTAACGCAGGTAGCAATATAGACGTACAACTGTTGTCAAGTGGTATTTACACGGCAATGGTTACTACAGTTGCAGGTTTGATAGTTGGTATTACAGCCTATTTTGCATATAACGCATTAGTAGCACGTATAGAAAGAGTTGTTTTCCGATTGCAAGCGCGTGCAATTGAATTTATGGATTTACTCAACGAACCAGTAAATTAAACTAACAATGGCAATAAAGAGAAGAAGCAAAGTTAGTGCAGAGTTCAGTATGTCATCAATGACAGACATTGTGTTTTTGTTACTCATATTTTTTATGGTAACAAGCACACTTATCGCTCCGAATGCGCTAAAATTATTGCTACCTCAAAGTAACAATCAGACACAGGCAAATAAACCTATAACAACAGTATCAATAACTGCTGATTTAGTATTCGCTGTTGAAACACAGATTGTCCCATTTGAACAGTTAGAGAGTTATATACAACAGAAAGTTGGGCCAGCTGCCAGTTATACCGAACCTCCAACAATATCGCTACACGCAGATAAAAGCGTAGCTATTGAGCACGTAGTAAAGGTTATGAATATTGCGAAACGTAATAAATATAAATTGATTTTGGCAACTGCTCCAGAAAATTAATTTTTTGTAAAAGTGCAAACCTAAACATGTAATACGTTATAATGTAAATCAATGCAGCAAGAAAATAACAAGAAGATTGGATTTATAGGCACTGTAATATTTCACGTTGCAGCTGTAATTATAATGTTTCTGTTTGGTTTTGTTACTCCACTGCCATTGCCTGAAGAGGAGGGTATTTTGATAAACTTTGGTGTTGATGATGCTGGTAGCGGAGATATAGAAACTCAACTTTCGCAACCGATTTCTGCTGTTGAAACTCAGCCGCAAGAATCAAACCCTGTTGCAGAAATTTCCGATAACAATGAGAAAGAGATACTTACTCAAGATTACGAAGAAACCGCTGTTATGGAGGAACGAAAAAGGAAAGAGCGAGAGAGAAAATTAGAAGAGGAAAAGCAAGAAAGAATTAGAAGAGAGGAAGAAGCCGAGCGAAGACGCCAAGAGGAGATTGAGCGTCAAAGAGAAGAAGAACAACGCCGTTTGGATGAACAACAACAAAAAATAGCAGAGAGTGCAGGAAAAGCATTTGGAATAGCCAACACCAACTCGCAAAGCGACGGAACGGGAGGTGGTTTCGGCAATCAAGGTGATTTAAGAGGGTCGCCAGACAGCCGTTCTTACGAAGGCAGTGGGCAAGGCAAACAAGGAATTAGTTACAGTCTTGCAGGAAGAAAACCATACGGAGGACAATTGCCAACGCCAAATTATCCAAATAAAGAGGAGGGGGTCGTAGTAATAAAAGTCAAGGTTGATAAAAATGGCTATGTCAAAGAAGCAGTATGGGAAGCCAAAGGATCAACCACAACAAACAAACAACTTGTCGAAGCTGCCACTAAAGCTGCATTGAAAGCACGTTTTAATCAAGATGAAAGCGCTGATTTAATACAGGTTGGAACGATTACCTACAGATTTAGTATCAAATAACCAGTTGAGTTAAAAGTTAAAAGCGATGCACTGAGCGCAGTCGAAGTGTTAAAAGTTGAGAGCAATTAGCAATGAGCAATTAAATAATTGGTCGTCAATCAATAGTCACGGTTTTTTAACTCGTAATTCGTAACTCGTAACTCACACCCCGCAACAAAATTTTACAAATGGCATAATACCCAGCGACTTAATTTTCAAATCTATAGTTTTGCAATAGGAGTTAGACAGCCTTTAGTGGTATCGCCAATTTTTACAAGAATTTCAGCGCCAATAGGAAATAAAATATCTACTCTTGAACCAAACTTAATAAATCCCAACTGTTGCCCTTTTTTAACCTCTATTTCGGGTTGGGTTGTATATGTTTCTATTCTTCTTGCTACATAGCCAGCAATTTGTCTTACAACAATTTTTTTATTATCCTCGCTTTCAATCATCAAAGTAGCTCTTTCATTAAGCGTTGATGATTTTGGATTATTTGCTATTAAAAATTTACCTTTATGATATTTGAAATATCTAAGTATTCCCGAAATGGGTATCCAATTAATATGGACATTCCATACTGACATGAAAATTGATACTTGTACACAATTTGTATTTAAAATTTCATTGTCGAAGGTTTCTTCAACTACAACAACAGTTCCATCGGCAGGTGCAACAACAATATCATCGTCTGATATTACTTCTCTTACGGGATTTCTAAAAAATCGGAGAACAAATATTAGGAATAAAACAGATAATATTAAAATTGAAGTTATTAACCACTTGGCTTGTACAAAGTAGATAAACAAAAAATTAATTACTATCAATATTAACGTTGTTATAGCTGTTATTTTCCATCCCGCTTTATGAATACTTGTCATAATTAATTTCTATTTTACTATGTTAATATCAAATATACATACGTAAAGGCAAATGGCATTACCATAAGCAAACTGTCAAATCTATCTAAAACTCCACCATGCCCTGGTAATATATTGCCTGAGTCTTTAATGTTGACAGCTCTTTTAAACATACTCTCTACTAAATCACCCCAAACGCCTGTTATTGAAACAATTGCCGAAAGCACACCCCATTGTAATGGTGTTAAGATTAGCCAATGTTTAGCGATTATTTGAGATAATATTAGAGCTGCTAACAAACCTCCAACAAAACCCTCCCACGATTTTTTAGGGGAAATTCTATAAAAAAGTGGATTTTGTCCAATTGCCATTCCAACCAAATAGGCAAAAGTATCGCTTGCCCATATCATAAAAATAATACCGAGATTTATTTGATGGTCATAGGTTTCGCCCAATTGAGACAAAACAATTAAAAGTGAAAGAGGTATAGCAACATGTATTATTGCCATAAACGTATATCCAATATTTTCTATAGGTTTTTTATGTTTGTGGTATAGTTGTATAACAAAAGTGATCGATAATAAAGGGATTAACAAAATGATACTTTCAGACGGAATTATACCTTTTGAAATTAAAAAACTTAGAGCAATTATTAACAAAGTGATAATATATCCAATTGCATATAATGGTCTTATCTCTATGACTTTTGCCATATTGTAATGCTCTGTAATACACAAAATTGCGATTAGCACGATCATGGCTAACATAGAATATTGGCTGGCAACAAACGAAACAACCAGTGTTACTGTAAAAACTAAACCAGTAAGCGTGCGTTTAGTTAGATTTTTCATTTTCTAAAAGGCTTTTGATTAAGTGTTTGGCTATTATTAATTTTTCATGTGAAACATATATCTCTATCTCGCCTAACAGCACATACGCGGAATCCTTTTTGTTAATAATTGCAACCTTTATGTCATTATCTTCTAAAAGATCTTTTATCATTTGTGCACGGTATTCGAGCGTTGTTGTGTATGCTAATGACCAGTTTTTACTCATAAAACCAAAGATAGTGTTTTTTTAAATAATTATTTCAGCTACTTTATTAATAACAGCAGTTTGTTTTACACAAAATTAATTGACTGTTACTTCTGGTTCATTTTTGGGTCTTGCTCCAAAAATTTGTTCTAAATCATCTGTAAATATCACCTCTTTTTCAAGTAACTTATTTGCAAGCTGTTCAAGACCTTCTCTGTTTTCCTCCAGTACTTTTAAAGCGGTATTATAGGCTTTATCGACTATTATTTTAACCTCTTTATCAATTAGTTCTGCTGTTTTTTCACTAAAAGGTTTGACAAATGAAAATTCCGACTGCCCAGTGCTATCATAAAAACTCAGGTTGCCTAATTTTTCGCTCATCCCAAAATATGCAACAAGAGCATAGGCTTGTTTGGTTACGCGTTCTAAGTCGTTGAGCGCCCCAGTTGAAACCGAATCGAAAACTAATTTTTCTGCAGCACGACCTCCCATTATTGCGCACATCTCGTGGAAAACCTGCTCTTTTGTTGAAAGCTGTCTCTCTTCGGGTAAATACCAAGCTGCTCCCAAAGCCTGACCACGAGGAATGATAGTAACCTTGATTAATGGGTTGGCATGTTCTAACATCCAACTTACTGTAGCATGACCGGCTTCATGGAAAGCTATAACTTTTTTCTCTTGTGGCGAAATTACTTTACTTCTTTTTTCAAGACCGCCCACAATTCTATCAACGGCATCAAGAAAGTCTTGTCGCCCTACCTTTTTCTTATCTTTTCTTGCCGCGATTAATGCTGCTTCATTGCATACATTTGCGATATCTGCGCCACTAAATCCAGGAGTTTGTTTTGCCAAAAACTCAACATCAACATCACTTGCCAATCGTAGTGGTTTCAAGTGTACTTTAAATATTTCGTTACGTCCCTTAAGATCAGGCAGTTCAACATGGATTTGGCGATCAAATCTTCCGGCGCGCAACAAGGCTCTATCGAGAATATCGGCGCGGTTGGTAGCAGCAAGAATAATTACACCGCTATTTGACTCGAAACCATCCATTTCGGTAAGCAGTTGATTTAATGTGTTTTCACGTTCATCATTAGCTCCCATATTTGGATTTCTTCCTCTTGCACGACCTATAGCATCGATCTCGTCAATAAAAATGATACAAGGAGATTTCTCTTTTGCTGTCCTGAATAGGTCTCTTACTCGGCTTGCTCCAACTCCAACAAACATTTCTACAAAATCGCTACCTGATAGTGAAAAGAAAGGAACATGAGCTTCGCCTGCAACTGCCTTAGCCAAAAGTGTTTTTCCCGTTCCCGGCGGTCCAACTAAAAGTACTCCTTTTGGTATTTTCCCTCCCAGATCGGTATATTTCTTTGGGTTTTTCAAAAAATCGACTATCTCTTTTATCTCAACTTTAGCTTCATCGAGACCTGCTACGTGACTAAAATCAATTTTTACATTGTTGTCTTTATCAAAAAGTTTGGCTTTTGATTTTCCGATGTTAAATATTTGACCTCCAGCGCTATTTGCTCCGCTCATGCGCCGCATAATAAATATCCATATACCGACAATTATTACTATTGGGAGAATATATGTGATAATATTTCCAATATGATTCTCTCGGGTTTCATAAACTATTGGTGTCTTTTCAGTTTCAGGCAAGCTTTCTTGGGCTTCAGCCATCTGCTTTTCAAAACTTTCTACCGAGCCTATCTTAAATACAAAGTTTGGTTTTTGTTGCCTAAAAAAGCCACTGCTTGTATTGTCAACATATCTGCCAGTACCTATTTTTGAGGGTTTAATATATACTTCAACGGTCTCTTTATTTACAACTATTACTTTTTCAACGTCGCCTTTTAAAAGCATATTGTTTTTAAAGTCAGCCATATTTATCTCTTCGGGTGAGCTACTTGGCGAGATAAAGTTAATGAATATGAATGCTATAGCAATTATGGCATATATCCAGTATATATTAAATCTAGGCTTTCTTTTATCTGTGTTATCAGGTTTTACAGGATTGGTACGATTGCTTTTTCGATTGTTCATGTTTTTTTTGTTAGTCATATTAATAATGTCAATCATTGTGATAATAAAATTCTCCGTCAGCCCATAAGCCTTCAAGATTGTATAATCTTCTTATGGGTTCGAGAAAAATGTGCACCACCACGTCGGAGAAATCTATTAAAACCCACTGTGCATTTCTTTTTCCTTCGATATATTTAACTTTCATTGAAAGTTTTTCACTAATTTTATCTTTGATATTGTCGG
>DAOOBP010000119.1:0-6092 GCA_035407925.1 Salinivirgaceae bacterium | reverse complement strand
CAATGCAGCTCAGGCAGCTCAAACGGCAACCGACAATGCCAACAACGCTGCTACAAACGCACGGCATGCCGGATCGGTTGCCAATAACGCAGCAGAAGCAGCTAATGACGCTGCACGGGAAGCTAATGACGCTGCACTGGCAGCTAATGACGCTGCACTGGCAGCTAATGACGCTGCACTGGCAGTATTGGCAGCAGCAGAAGAAGCAGGACTAATTATTCCTCCTAAAGTACAGTAAAATGTCAGACCTTACAAACTCCATATTAGGCATTTATAGTGCAGGGCAGGTTCTGTCCTACTGCTTTTTTTTCTTTATCGGTTTTTTGGCTTACCAACTGCAAGAGGTTAACCAACGAAACCGCAAGAGCAAGCGAACGCCTAAAAAATTCAGTTGGATGTTTTTGATAAAAGATAATGCACGGCGGTTCGTGCTTTCTATCTTGTTGATATATATACAGTTTCGTTTCTACTATGAGCTTACTGGGCAGGAGTTAACAGAGTTTACCGCCTTGTTAATTGGCTACATGGGTAACGGCTTGGCAGACTTTGGCAAGCGTAATATTCGGACGTTGCAGAACAAGAGGGAGGAGATATTAAACAAAGAAAACCGCAAATAAAAAGAATCCTAAGTGGAGGTAAAGTTATATCTATAAATGGTACGCTCAAAAAAAGAGCATTAACGGCACTGTTAGGAACGGCTAACTATCCTAAGCCGAGATATAAAACCCTGTTAATTAGCCTTAACTTAGAATTCTTGCTCAAAGATACGAAAACAAAACAGAATAATGCAACAAAAATGGCAAAAAAACATACACTAAGACAAGGTACAAAATTAATACAGTCGCTTAACTCGTTAGATGGAGTGTGGAGCGAAGATAAAGAGGCATTTAAGTCCGAATTGTTAAACGATATAAAAACGTTTCTCTTTACAAAATGGGAGAAACCGTGGCGACCATCGTTGGCGGTTAATAAAAAAGGAGAACCTATACCATTTTCAAACATACACGGTAGAGCTTATGAGGGGCAAACTACAACTATGTTACTACAAGGGGTTTCAAAAGAGAGTCCTTTTTTCGTAACATTCGACTACATTAAAAAAAACGGCGGAAAAGTTACCAACGATAAAATGAAAACTTGGGCTGTTGGGTGGATTGCTTTTGTTAAAGATGACGAAAATGTGACTATCGCAGAAAAAGATGATAAAAAGATTGATTTTATGTTGCCTCAATATACGAGGATAATCTCAACCGACTATGTAACAGGAATTAAAGTGCCATTCTTTAAAATCGAGCCATTTAAAGAAAAAGAGTTGAATTTATATATAGAGACAATTATCTATGAAATGAAAAGACGTAAACGTCTGCCGGTGATTATATATGACCAAAAAGATAGTTGTCATTACAGACCGTTAACCGACTCTATACATATGGTTCAAATAATGGCTTTTAATAAAATTGAAAGTTACTATTCAACTCTATTTCATGAGATTGTACATTCTACAAAGTCTCCAGAACGGCTAATGCGAACCAATAAAATGAAAAAACGTTATGCCAAATATGCTGCAGAAGAATTGGTTGCAGAGATGGGGGCTTGTATCTTGTGCGCCGAACTTGGATTAAACTATTTCAGAAAAAACACTATCAGTTACTTAAAGGGCTGGTTAAGTAGTGCGGTTAAAAACTCTAACCGAACCGAAGATGATATTTTACTCGAAGCTTACGGCTATGCTGTTGATGCCGTTGAATATCTTTTAGGAGGCATTGATGTAAAGAAACTTGTACCCAACCAATTTAAAAACCGTGTTAAAGAGGAATTGAGAGAGGAAACGGAAACAAAACAAACAAAACAAGTAAACAAATCATCAAAAATTGATATTGTCGATTATCCAATAAAAGATATTTCAACTGATGTAAAACGTTTCCAAAACCGACAAAACGAATATAGCAAGGAGAGCAAAGTGCGTATTGTTAAAGCTTTTGATGATAATACATTTGACTGGGCAAAATTCGATCCTATAACGCTTTGGAAAGATCCAAAAAACAACAAAGTATATATTTTATCGGGACACAGCCGTTTTGCAGCTTTTAAAGAGAAGCAGAAAGAGGGTTTTGTTTACAACGGTTACAAGTTTGACACAATCCCTGCAAAGTTCTTTAATGGTACTGAAAAACAGGCTATTGATTTTGCATTAAATAGTAACATCCTTTCAACGAAAGAAACCGATATTGAACGAGCCGTTTATTATTCCAATATGCGCCGTAAATGTGAAATATCGCAACTAAATGGAACGACTAAAAGAAAAATCGACTGTGCTAAAAAAGTAGAAACCAAATGCCGTGAGAACGAGGGCAAAAACGCAAATTTTATTTTAAACTTGTCTTATCTTAACCCGGACGGTAAACTAATGCAGTCGCTTAAAATGTTCGGAAGCGACAAGGATAACGACAACACTAATCTATTGCGAACAATAGCAAATTGGACAGGCGAAGCACGGCGAACCTTGCTAATGCTGACCGACACACACGAGAATGAAATAAGCGATTTTCTTATAAATGGCGGTTATGGCAATAAAAGCCACCAGTTTAAAAACAAAACCGTGTTTTTAGAGTATTTAAAAATCGCGATTAAAAAGTGGGAAAGTAGTGGCGCAAACGTTAATACAAAACTAAATTTAGAGCGCACTATTTATAAAAGTAGTTACGAGCGAGACCACGACAAACAAATCCTTGCAGCCAAAGAGGAGATGGATTCCGCATTTGCCGAATACGACGAAAAATATAAAAAATACCTATCTGCTGTGTGGGATGGAGAGATAACACAAGAGCGCATGAATGAACTGATGTTGCCGTTAGTTGCTTATGCAAAAAAGACACGAGACAATTATAATAGAGTTAAGGGGCAAAAATCCGCCGTTATTGAAGCATCGAACAGGCAGGGGACTTTGTTTGGCGTTGATACTGAAAAAATATTAAACGATTTGCGTATGGCAAAAAAAATGGAACAGGTCAACAATATAGACGAAATGAAAGATATTATTCTTTATTTGTTCCACAAGGCAGCAAAGGGAAGTGCAAAGGGAATGCCTATCAAAATAGGAGACTTAACAAAAAAGGGACGTGATTATTTATCTAATCTTTCAAAAATAGATATGAAACCACATGTAAGTTTTGTTGTTAATCCTTCTGAATTACGTCATATATACAATGAACACTATGAAATAAACGAAAAAGATACTGGTTCTAACTATCCATTAACCGATAAGGATATAAGAAATATTATAGACGTAATGCTATTGCCTGAAAAAATTGTGTCTAAAATTGAAAAAGGTTTAAATAAATTCGTATTTCTTGCACAAAGCTCAAAAAGAGGTTCTTATAATTTAATAGAAATATATAGCAACAAACGAGGAAATTTGTCAGTTAAAAGCCTATATAACACAAAAAAGGACGTTACCCACCGAGCAATAACTGACATTAAGCAGTTCAGGCTCTTTACGTCCAAAACGAGTGGGGCAATCCTTTCCGATACAAAGATACCACAATTATTTGAGTTTACAAAATCATTTGACAAAAATACTATTAAACGTGTTACTGGCTGGGAACGAGACACAAACGGAAAATGGTGGTATAAAACAACGAAAGGAAAAATAAGTGCTGATGAGTTAATAAAAAAAATCTCTTGACTTGCTGAACAACTGGCGAACCCTTTTCGCCAACCTTGAACAACAAATCAAGAGATGTGCGAATATAATCAAAAAGTTTCAAAACCCAACAATAAAACCGAAATAATTTTACCACAATGGAGAAAAAACATATTAAAAAGTACATCGCTCTAAACAATAAAACAGTCACTAACGAGCAACTAAAACAACACTTGGCAAGCCTTGAAAAAGACTTAAAAGAGAATGATAGCAAGACGTTAAAACGTATTCAAAGCAACTTAAAAGAGTTAATAAAGTACAATCAAACTATTATTGTAGAAATCGAACCAAGCGCACTAAAGAAGTACAAACAGATATTGTCCGACTTGTCGGTCGAGCCAAGCAAAAAAGTAATATCCGACTTTATTGCTGTACAAGGCAGTAGCGACAAAACAAAAGCAAAAAGCCTCTTAAAAGAGGTTAACGAATTGCTTTTGAATCCGCAACTTACAAATCGTGACTATTATTTGAAAATAGCCACTGTTTTAATGCGATTTATCAAAGGGGTAACTAAATATATTGAAATTCCCGACCTGCTAATATCTTCTCTTGCCGGTGTTGGGGCGGTTGAAGTTAAACCGAATACTTTTAAAAGCGGAAAGCCTGTACCGTTAACGAATTTTGTTAAAACCTCATTTGTAGTTATCCCATTTACTGGGAAATGGTTAAAACTCATTGGAAACCCACAGTTACCGATGAAGATTATGATGTATGGCAACCCAGGCGGTGGCAAGTCAAGCCTTGCAATGATGTTGGCTCACTACTTAGCTTCGGAGTATGGGCAAAAGGTTTTAATTGTCAATAAAGAAGAGGGCTACAACTATACCGTAAAAGAGAAAGCAAAACGGCTCAACTGCATACATGAAAACATTCATATAGTTGATACTTTGCCCACAAATATAGGCGGTTACGACCTTGTTATTTTAGACAGCATTAACAGCCTTCGATTATCGGCAAGCGATATGCGAGAGCTGTACGCAAAACATCCCGAAACATCTTTTGTTATCGTTTGTCAAACCACCAAAACAGGCTTATTTCGTGGCGAAAAAGAGTTGGAACATGATGCTGATTGTGTAATATGTGTAAACGATCTGACAGCGCAAGCAGAAAAAAATCGCTTTGGCGGATCGGAAATCGTAAAAGTTTTTTAAATTTGTAAACAAATTATATTAAAAAACATAGTGTTTTGATACGTTTATGTTACATGCAAAACGTAAGTGCTTGAAAATCAACACTACCTCAAATTGCCCTACCCCGACTGGGAAATAATTTCAAAAATTTTCAAACTTATTCAAAAGTCTCCACTATTAAGCATTTGGAGACTTTTTTTACTTAGAACGATTTCAAAGAAGCTCATTTTTTTGCATTGTTTCTCATTTTTTTGCTAAGTACATGACAAGAATTTGAATATATCTATATCATCTTGAAATTAAGCTTATTACTTTATACATACAACTTTTATTTGAGATTTTTAGGTACTATTTTAGTCTCCCTTTTAAGAAATGTCCAGTGTGTGAACTATCACACATTGCAACCTGTTCGGGAGTGCCACAAACAACAATATGTCCACCCTTTTCGCCACCCTCGGGACCTAAATCTATAACCCAATCAGATGATTTAATCACTTCTAAATTATGCTCAACTACAACAATAGAGTGTCCATGTTTTATCAGTGCGTCAAACGATGCTAATAGTTTGCTGATATCGTGAAAATGAAGACCTGTTGTGGGCTCATCAAAAACAAACATTATTGTGTCGGAACCATCTCCCAAATCCTTTGAAAGATACGAAGCTAACTTAACACGCTGACTCTCTCCACCTGAAAGTGTTGACGAAGATTGTCCTAAATGTACGTAATCGAGACCTACGTCGGCTAATGGCTGTAGTTTTTCTGCAATCTTTTTAGCTAACAAGTTTTTTCCTTGACCGAAAAATTCAATCGCCTCATTAACAGTCATTTCGAGCACATCGTAAATTGATTTGCCTCCATATTTTACGCTTAAAACGTCGTCTTTAAAGCGCTTGCCACCACACTCTTCACAGACGAGTTGAACATCTGCCATAAATTGCATGCTGACAGTAGTAATTCCTTCTCCTTGACAGGCTTCACATCGACCACCATCGGTATTGAATGAGAAATGCGAAGGTTTAAAGCGCATTTGCACAGCTAATTGTTGCTCCGAAAATAGTCTCCTTATATCATCGTAGGCTTTTATATAAGTGACTGGATTTGACCGTGTTGAACGTCCAATTGGATTTTGGTCAATAAACTCAACTCTTTTATGTGTTTTTATATCTCCCTCAATTTTAATATGTTGCCCAACAAAATCGGAGTGACCGTTATATGCAATTTGCAGGGCTGGAACAAAAATACCTTTTATAAGTGATGACT
>DAOOBP010000118.1:0-6100 GCA_035407925.1 Salinivirgaceae bacterium | reverse complement strand
TTTTAGTTCTGCGGCTTAAAATCTGTAATATTCGGCGTATCTCCTCATCGCGCCCTATTACGGGGTCGAGTTTTCCGTTAAGTGCAAGCTGATTAAGGTTTATTGCGTATTGATTTAAAGCATCATAGGTTTCTTCGGCAGTCTGAGAGGTGACTTTTGAACCTCCGCGCAAATCTTCAATAGCTTTTTCTAACGATTTTTCGTCAACTCCGGAATCAGACAACATCTTTGCAGCCTGGCTCTTACCTTTGACTATTGCCAGCAAAATATGCTCAACCGATGTATATGTATCTTGGTTTTTCTGAGCAATATTGGTTGCATTCAATAAAGTTTGCTGCGCTTCGTTCGAAAGATATGGCTCAGCGCCGGTAACTTTCGGATAGCTTCTTACCATTGATTCTACAATCGGCAATATTTGTTGGCTACTAGCTCCCGATTTATCGATAAGTCTTGCGACTACACTATTTTCAATAGTCAACAATCCATATAAAAGGTGAACAACCTCGATAGACTGTTGACCAAGTTCACGAACTTTAAACAAGGATTTCTCAACAGCCTCTTGTGCTTTTATTGTAAATTGATTTAAATTCATGATATAAAATTTTAAAATTTGTTAAATAAATATTTCACTTAAATATTTCAAACTTTTTGCCGAAAAAAATCCTCAACACCTTGTCACATAAAGGCGTAGGTCAATTACCTTTTTATTAACATATGTATAACAGTGAAAATCAGCGTTTTAACAACATGTTTTACTGTCTCAAAAAGAGACAATTATTATTAAATGATTATTTTATTTGTGTCAAATTGGCATTAATTTTATTATATATTCATGTCGTTTTGTCACGATTTTACATATTTTTACATTAAATAACAACGGTTACTTATGTTAAAAATGAGCGTTTTCGTCAAAAAATAATTCAAAAGTTTGTATTGTATATTTTTAATATTATTTTTGTAGCTGTAAAACATGTTGTACTTCTAATCAACATAAAGTTAATTGCATGAGAAAAAAATTCATATTAGACCCAGATACATTAACTTTTATAGAGCATAAAAGGACAAAGAGGCATTTTTTTCGCAAAATTAGTCTTTTCACTGCTGTGGGTGTGATTTTAGGAGTTCTATTCTACATTGGAGCTATTTTTTTAAAGCAAACACCAACTGGTGTTGTCCTTAAATTTCAGAACGATAGATTGATTTCCGGTCTTTTAAAAATGGAAACAAGATTAGATAAAAAAGCGGAGATATTATCTGCTATTGAAGAAAAGGATGACTATATCTATCGCAATTATGCTGAGTTAACCCCACTACCACCAACTATCAGACAAGCTGGTTTTGGTGGTGTTGACAGATACAGAAAGTTTGATGTATTTACCCAAGGCAAACTTCTTACACGTGTTTTCAAAAAAGCCGATATTCTTGAAAATCAACTAAAAATACAAGAAAAATCTTTTGAAGAGGTGGGTCAATTAAGTCTTGAAAAGAAAATGTTTTTTGCATGTAAACCTGGCATAAGCCCAATGTTGAAAAGCGACTACTTTAGGATTTCAGACTATTTTGGAAAAAGGTACCACCCTGTTTTCAGGCAGTGGAAAGAGCATACTGGTGTTGATTATGCAGCGATGTATGGTACACCTGTTTATGCCACAGGCGATGGTGTTGTTGTTGCAACCGGTTGGGACAGTGGATATGGAAATCGAGTAACAGTAAGCCACGGATTTGGATATACAACTATATACGCCCACTTGCAAAAATGCAGTGTAAAAGTTGGGGATAAGATTAAAAGAGGGAAACTTGTCGGATTAGTTGGCAATACAGGAGTTTCTACAGGTCCACACCTACATTATGAGGTTAGGAAAAACAACAATCCTGTTAACCCCCTTCACTACTACATTGATGACCTTACCGATGAACAATATAAAGCTATTGTTCATAAATAATTCCTAATTAAACAATTATATATATGGCTCGTTTTTAAGCGAGTTTAGTTTAAGGGTTGTTGTGTAATAAATTTTATTCACATAACTTTGCAATATTTGATAATTATAACCAACCATTTACAAACTCCCTTAAAATGAGAAAGTTGCTCATAAAAACCGCCATCACTCTTGTTGCTTTATCTCTATTGGGAGTCTCAATTTATGAGTTAAACAAACTTTATTATAATTCTAAAGATAGACAGCGGTACGTTTCAGATTTAGCATATTCAAATAATATCCGATTTGGTTTTTTAAATGTCGATAAATGGAAATCCACATTGTCGGACATCATTGTAAAAAAGGTCGATGAACTTGAATTTGACGACAATCTTAAACAAACAATGCACACCCAAATTGAAAAGGCATTGTATGAGTTGATAAATCAAATAGAGATATACTTAAATAAAGACAAACGGCAAGGAAACTGGCTTACACAAGCATTTAAAACCGTCGCATACGAAATTGTGTTTGATTCCGAAAAGTTTAAAAAACAGGTTCCTCAATGGTCTGCCGAAATCGTTAAATCTATTATTAATGAGTCGAATAAGACGGAGCTAAAAAACGCTATTTTGCAAAAATTTAATGAATTTATGGATCAAACCAACTCAACTGATAATGTAAACATTCGCGATATTTTAGCAACAAAGTATGAGTTTGACAATTACGATGATTGTGTAACGTGGTTAAATGAGCAAAATATTGAACTGACATCTATATCATGGCGTAGAACCTGGATAATATTGATTTGTATGACACTTGTTTTTGTTTCCTATTTCCTTACTCCGCAAAATTATAGAAACGGGTGTCAATATTATATTGGATTGCTTGGCGTTCTTGTGTTGCTTTTAGGGGGCTTGCTAACGCCAATGATTGAAATTGATGCGCGAATTTCAGAAGTTAATTTTGAATTGTTAGGCGAGAGCATCGTCTTTTATGATCAGGTGCTGTTTTTTGAGAGTAAAAGTGTGATTGATTTAGTGAAGATACTCATAGAACATGGAGACGTTCAAACAGCAGCCATTGGCGCACTAGTATTTACTTTTAGTATTATCTTTCCTACATTAAAGCTGATTGTTTCAGCGTTTGCTTATCCATTTCCGAAACGGATTTATAAAAACAAAATCACTCGCTTTTTTGCTCTAAAATCAGGGAAATGGTCAATGGCTGATGTTATGGTTGTTGCAATATTTATGTCTTACATTGGATTTAGAAGTTTGATTGGCAGCCAATTAAATCATTTAAGCAATATAAAAGAGCTAAATATGCTTTCAACTCACGAACACACGGTATTGCAAATAGGTTTCTTTTTGTTTGCTGCTTTCTGCTTTAGCGGTATTGTATTCGCATATTATGTGAGTAAACACTTAAAACAGAACGGAATAGAATCAGAATAAAATTTATTTTTTCTTTGAATAAATCTGCATTTTGTATCTAAACCAAGCATTAGAAGCATTTACAAAAGTAGTATCTTTACATGTACATTTTGTTAAGCGTTCAGCGTCAGCATTGTAAACAATTATGTCTTGGCTGGGGGTAATAACACCGTATCCGAAATTAAAAACAAAGACCACTGGCGCTGAAAAATCTTCACAAAAGAAATTATTTCCGCCCTCTAATAACGTGTCCCTCATTTTGAATTGTCGCAAAAGTGAATTTGGAATATCGGTTTGTGAAATATTTGAAAAATTTATCTTATTTCTATACTCTGGATAGAGAGCTCCTCCCGAAAATATCAATGGTATTCGATAATGTGCAGGCTCATTTTGTGACGCATTTATAGGCAGATAGTGTCCGTGATCCGCAACTATTATAAGCAGTGAATTTTCCCATAATTTAGTGTTTTTTAACTGATCATAAAATGAGCCTAAAACACTGTCAGTAAATGCTATACTGTTTAAATATTTGCCCATGGTCGTTTCATTATAAAAATTAGAAGTATATGGCACCTCAAAAGGCTCGTGAGAACTTAATGTGAAAATGCTGTAAAAAAATGGCTCTCTCGCAGCGGCAATATCATTAAAAAATCTTTCAACAACAATGTCATCTTGTACACCCCATTTCGATGTACGCATACTATGAGGAAAATTGGACTGTTCAATAATCTTCTCAAAACCGTTGTTGATTAAAAAACCCTTAAAATTGGCAAAGTCGGAATTACCTCCATAATAAAACCTAGTGCTATAACCCGCTTCGGTAAAATGACTTACTAAACGACCAATTTTAGAAAACTTCTCTGGAAATTGCATTATCGAACCCTGAGGATGAGCTGTGATACCAGAGAAAATTGCAGATAATCCCTTATCGCTTCTGTTGCCCGTTGCATAACAGTTTGGGAAGAAATATCCTTCTGATGCAATTCTTTTTAAATTAGGTATTGAACTTTGGCTATCAACCTCATAATCAAACAAATTAGCTGTAAAGCTCTCTAATATTACAAGTATTACATTTGTTTTATTGGTTTTAAAGACCTTTTCAACCGAATTGCAACTGTACACAAATCTGTCCAAATAATGACTTAAAGAATCATTCCACTCTACCGCTTTTTTGTTTTCAGGAAAAAAAAGTGTGCTCATAAAATTCCACGAAGAATTAATAGCTGCATGGTTAAGTTCTTGTTTTTGAGAAAAATATGCACTACTTACATTAACTCCTGAAACATCAACGCTTCCCCTTGCAAACAAAAAGTAAATTGGCAATACCAAAATAGCATTAAGTTGCCAAAAGCGGTTAAATGTCAACTTAATGCGTGGCATAGTTTTTTTTACTACTATAACCACTACCGTAATTATGAGTGAAATTAATACAACAAATCCTATCAGCTTTAATGTTGATAATGATGCCACTGCTTCTTTAGGTGTTTTCAGATATTTAATTACTGAGGAGTCTATTTTAAATCCCCAATAAGTGTAAAGTTCAGCATCAATAATTGTTATTAATAGTAATATGATTATTACTATGGTGTAAATTGTGCGATAAATTAAAAAGCAAGCTCTATTGCCGAAAAGAAAAAGAGAGAATATAACTAAAACAATGCTCGTGTAAGCCGTAATAGACAAATCTAAACGAAAACCGTAATAAAATGTCGATAGAATTTCGATTAGTGTATATTCAGAAAAATCAAAATTTCTTAAAATGAAAACTAATCTGCATAGCGTAAAGAAAACGATGAATAACAGCAAATTAAAAACTTGATGTTTCCACCATTCAACAGAACCTAAACTTATGGTTTTCGGATAGAGAGGTTTATTGGACATCTAACAAGTCTAAAAGTCTCTTTTTTTATTGTCTATATAGTTCGTCAATATGAGTGTAAAACTGTGGATCGTCTCCAATAAATATGCCTGTAACTTTACCTTCTGGATCAACAACAATTTTAGTAGGAAAAGCTCGAATACTGTATAACCTTAATACATCTATAGGCTGCTCATTCAATGCGTTAACATTTGTCCAATTTAATTTATCCTCTTCAATTGCACTTAACCATTCGTCATTGTTTTTATCGGCGGCAATTCCTATTATCTGCAAGCCATTAGCTTTGTATTTATTTACAGTCTCGACCAATTTAGGGTTGCTCATACGACAGGGTTTACACCAGCTTCCCCAAAAATCAATAATCAGATAATTTCCTTTAAAATCAGAGAGTTGTACTCTTTTATTATCTTTGTCAATTAGTGCAAAATCGGGGGCGTATTCGCCAACTGCGAGTTCTGGGGTTTCATAAAAATCGTCTGATAGAAATTTGCCGTATGTTGTGTTTTTAACTCTGTCGGTTAACTGGTTGTACAACTCTTTAACCTGACTGTTTTCGTAAAACTGTGATATATACATTTTTATAATAAAGGGAGCAATATCAAAATCGTTGTTTTTTTTCACAAAATCGGCATAAATATCTACTAGCTTCATATATTCGATTTTGATCTGTTCGTTTAATTCAGGAGTATCTAATCCTCCCATTTGCACATTCCGCTTTAGATCAATAATAGAATCAACTAATATTTGTTGTTGTTCTGATGCGCGTAATAAGCTGTTTAACTGATCGTTCATCAAAGTGCCTTTCAGTTGGCTTAAATGCATACGTTTAACATCTCCTTTGATTTTGATATCTCCTTTAGGCTCAA
>DAOOBP010000117.1:0-6138 GCA_035407925.1 Salinivirgaceae bacterium | reverse complement strand
GTTTCTGACCTACACTAATGCTAACCTCCGAACCCGGATTTAGCTTATAAATATCGTTAGGTTTAATGTTATATTTTAATGATATTCTGTATATATTCTCTCCTTTTTGAACTATATGATATGGAGGTATAGAGTCTTTAGTTTCAGTTACTGTTTTTTTATCCGCTTCGAAACAGGGGATTTTCAGTGCATATCCTATTTCCAATGATGTTGGCAACACCAACGGATTTGCCGCAGTTAAGCTGTCGTATGGAATATCGTATATTTTTGAAATATTATAGAGGGTTTCGCCTCGTTTTACAATGTGAATAATATAGGATTTTCCTGAGATTACAACTCTGTTTTGCCTTCCTGTAGGTTGTTCCTGAGCGTAACAGTAAGCTACTGATAATAAGAAGATAATGACAATTGAATAATACCTCATCGTATTGCTTTTAGTTTCTTATCTCATTCCAAGTCATACAAAAATATAACTAATTTTTGATTTTAGCTGATTGATATATAAACACCTCATTAAATTTTTATGTAAAAGTGTTTTGTCCTAAAATAAATCGACACTTTAAACCGAAAAAATATGGCAAAAAACAGAGAACAATAAAACGGTACACTGATTGTTTTTAAATTACAGGTAGTGGTAGAAGAAATCATGAATGGTGGTCTCAATGATTTCAATTATTAGAGTTTAACAAGTTTAAAAGCCTCAACACCGCTCTCTGTAGTTATCAATACAAAATAAATGCCTGATGTATAATTAGATAGATCAATCTCAATGTGATTTAACCCAGAAATCGAATTAATATCTGTAACTATATTTCCCGACATATCTGCTATTCTAATTGAATTAACATTTGCCATTTCATTAAACTGTATAGACAGCGATTCGTCAGCAGGATTTGGATAAATATTTATTCCTTTGTGGTCGATTTCAGAAATTGAATTAATCAATTCGAAATGCGCTACGGCAGTAATGTCTTGTGTTATTTCAATTTTAATAGGGTTATCAGTAAACTCCTCATTGTTAACCAGCCATTTTGTGAATTTCCATTTCTCATCCGGGTTGGCTGTCAATCTAATTGAATGACCATAAGGGAATTGATAATTACCAAGTATGGGAGTTACATTACCATTGCCCACAACCGAAATGGATACATTGTGCAAAGGGCGATCATTTATTTGTATATAGTCATTTTTCCTAATAGTCATTGTTCCGTTTACAGTTAATGTAACGGTTTTGCTTCCGCTCGTTAAATAGGTAATTATATGAGGTCCTTCAGTATCAGAAGTTTGCGGATATGCATCTGCCCCAAAATTCCATGCAAAGGTGTTTGTTTCTACACCATTGTTTTCGAATGTAAACGTTATTTCATCTCCTTCGAATGCTATTAGTGGCGATGCATTGAAATCAAAATTATAATCTTCACCACTGCCATAAGCATGGAACCTATATAAACCAGCAGGAGCAACTAATGGTTTGCAAATAGTTTTATTGTTGTTGTTAACGGCTTTAATATAATAAAACAGGTCTCCATCGATGTTTGATGAAGGTATATAAGCCTCATAATTATCATTTACAAATTCCATGGCAATTTCTTCAAAACCTTGTGTTGTATCGGCGCTCCAACATAAAGTGGCGCTTTGTATTCCCGTTGTCGATGAGATATTTGCCGTAATTAAGTAACCTTCAGGGATATAATACATAGTATCGCGAATAGGAGCATGGCTTATAAATATTGGGTCGTTTGCGGCTATTTCGCGTGTGATACAGTGTATTGCACCACTTGCAGAAATAACATTTCGCATATTTATCCCAACAACTTTATAGCCAGGCATTGCTTCTCTATATATATTTAAAGCTACGTTATCAGTTGAAAGTCCATAGATGGGAACTAAAACAAGATTATTTAATATAGTTGAATTGGTATAAGTTAAATAATCAGAACCTTGTGAAGGATATTGCCCATTTTCGTTAGCTGGCATTGGAATACGAACGACTCTGTATGGACGACCATATGGTGTTTGGTAGTTATTTAAAATATAGTTGATATTTGCTTCTATTTGAGGACCATCTGAAACACCTGTGGGGTATTGACCCACAAGCAATGTTTCTTCATCAATTAGCTTCATATGCATGTCTATATGGTGTATTCCGTCGTAAGGTAAAACTGTCATTTTTACGTAAGGAGATATTCCCATATAACGTTTTTTTATAGTATCGATCTGAGCTTCAGTAAGTGAACTGTTTTCGGATAATATTAGATTTGAAGAGAAACCTTTGTCAAAACCATCGTTCATAAAATTTCCGCCAGTAGCTGTTAATCTATTAGGCGAAACAGTCATTTGATAAATTGGTAAATTCAAATAGTTTGCCATTACCACGGGAATCAGGTCATCGGCAGGACGAGGACGATTATAAACCCAATCGACAAAAGCCAATTGGTTAGTTCCCTGTAAATATATACTTTGTGGACCATAATCGCGCACCCAAACAGAGTTATAGTCTGCAACAACAAATTCAATATTATTGGTATTTACACCTCCTTGCGCCAAATAGCTTGTAACACTTGAAGGGTTGGAACAAACTATATACACTTTAACAGACTCTTTTGCGTGTTTCACAATCTCGCGTAAATTGTTTGTGTATTGTGTCCAAGTAACAATAACACCTTGATTCTCTTCAAATTCAGCAGGCGTTCGTGGCTTCAGTTCAGGAGGAGTTGTGCCTTTGTCAATAGGGTAGTTTTTAATGTAATCGTCCCAAATAGATTTTTCGTATTCGGTCATGCCTTTGGGCAAATTATCTTGTCCAAAAGAGTTGCTAATAATAAGAATTAGCATAAGTAGTGATAAAATTCGTAACATTATATTATATATGTTTATGTTGTTATTTTGGGCGACTAAATTAGTAATTTATTTTACAAGCTAATTCTATATTTCAATTTTTTAGCCCTAACAGAAAAGGTAAAAGTTAAAAGGTTAAAAAATAAAGCGCCTAAGTACATGACAAAAATAGTAGAAGTTGTGTTGTGCGTGGTACAGGGTGCGGGGCGGTTCACTTGGTCGCTGAGCCTGTGGAAGTGACCGTCGTTCACTCCTTTGTGGTGGCTTCGACAAGCTCAGTGCACCGCTTCGGCACTTCGACTTCGCTCAGTACAACGCTACGCTCAGCGCACCGCATTGTTAATTGCTGAAGTCAGAATCAATGCAAATAGTAAAATCCGCCGTTTGCAACTCGCTATTATCAACAGAGTTTACGTCTGAAACTGTAATTGTGCTAATTGTCGTAATTTTTACCCCTTTTAGTTGATTGTTGATATACCACAAAATACCCTCATAATTCTTTGTATGGTAAATGCCGTTGATATGGAAGAATAAGCCTCTATCCTTGTGATTTTTTAGTATAAAATGCGCCATAGTTGCATCTTTCAAAGCCTGAGCTTTAGCTAAGTTCTCTACATTTATTTTCACGCTTTGCATTGGAGACATTTCTGTCATCGATTTATATCCCGGAAGTTCAGCATCAAATGCTAATGGGAGGGGAGCGATTAATTGTTTTGCCTCATTGGTTAGATTATTTAAAGCCTCAAATCCGCCGCTATTAACCATTGCAGCGTATCTACGGGGAGTGTTTGTTGCGATAACAGGTATTTTATTCTCTTTAGCAAACAAAACTATAGGTTTATAGTCGGTTTTGTAGTTTGACCATAATTTAGCCTCCTCTTCAAAGTTCCTTTCGGTAATAACACCACTCAAATATTCATCAATAAGTATTTGGTCATCAGATTCAAACATCTCCATTCCGACAACTATTTGGCGGTCGGTTGCCTCTCTGAATGATTTAAGCATTTTAAGCTGTAGCCAGTGAGCAATAGAGTTATTATGCAACTCACCAAAGAAAACCAATTCAGATTCAAGGGATACGTTCACTAAATCTTCAAAATTGAGATCCTTTCCAGTTTTGTCGTAAATGGCATATGTCCGCATTTGGCATATTAAAACATTTGAGCTTAATAGCATAGTTATCAATAATATAGTAGTTCTCATGATGTAATTTTTTAAGTTGATTATTAAGGTATAAAATTTTAAAATCTCTTATAATACTTATTGATAAAATAAAGCCAACTACGCCATGATATAGTTGGCTTCTTAACAACCCCGTTACATAACAAAACGGGGACAACCAAATAAAAATTTTAAAGCTAGCGCAATGTTACAAAAAAATAACAATAATAGCAAGAGAAATATTGCATTTGTTTATTGAAAATAATTATATTTGACAGTAATAGAACTATTTAAAAATAATTAACAGTGAAACTCTTAACTTTTGTAATATTTGCCTTTTTCTTCTCTAATCTCTTCTCGCAGGGACAGCAATTTACGTCTGTTATTCCCAAAAAATATAGCGCTGCTGAAAAATTCTCACTTTTGAATAGTACAAACGATACAATTATTTCATTTGTTAGAGAAGACAATATCAGTAATATTAAAATAAATGAGAATAACTATATTTTAAAGAAAAGGAAAATACTATTTGATAGTAATGATGATACAGTTGCCTTTTATAAGGGTAAAAGGATATTTTTCCCTTCACAAAATATTGTTGTATCAGAAAAGAAAAAGAAAAATGGTTGGGATTACTATTTAGATAACGACAAAATTCTTGAAATAAATTATACTTATGATAGAAAGGAAAAGAATTATCATATTACAGCCAACACTGAAGAACTAAATGAGCTTACAGCAAGTCTATTGCAATTAGGTTTAGGTAGGTTTGATAAACGAGTTTCCATGGAATATGATAACGATGATAATGATTTTACAACAATGTTGATAACCATCTTAGTTTTAACATTATAGTTATAAGATATGAGCAATTATAGACTAATAAAACAAAGAGGCTGTCTCAAAAGTAAAATTTAAAAATGATTGGCTATTTTTAAATTACAATTGGTATAAAAAGGCTTTGTGAATTGAACAAAGTTACCGCTCTATTTGCCTTTGGTTCAGTTACTACCGACAGGTTTAAGCAAGATAGTGATATAGACTTGGTTGTGGAAATTGATGATAACGGTCCAATCTCATACTCTAACAAATATTTTAATCTAAAATTTTAGCTTGAAGATATTTTGAAAAGACAAATTGACCTTATTGAACATAAAGCTATAAAAAACAAGTACTTAATAGACGAAATTGACCGAACTAAAGTTCAAATTTATTGAAGATATAGCAATTAGCAATGTATAATGTGCAATGAACAATTAATCAATTGTGTGTTAGCATATTGTAGAGACGTCATATTATAGCGTCTCTCATAAAGTTGAAAGTTGGTGGTACACTGAATAATAGGCTTATTATCAGTATATTACTATTGTTTTTCCACAATACGATTATGCTCAGAGCGCCACTTTCTAATTTCTAAGGGTTTGCGTAAAAAAAATATTACCCCTCAATAAAAAATTTAATCCACGTTTTTATAACTTTGTACGATTTTAATACTCGCAATAATGCAAAAAGCATATCACTATCTCTATAACTTTCCTTAGTTAAAAATGTTTAATATAAATAGTTGATAATTAGCAAATTAACAAACATCATATATAGTAAAAAATCAAATGAAAAAGAATAAATTAGCAGTAGTAGCTTTCGGTGGTAATGCCTTGCTTCGTGGCAACCAGATAGGAACAATTGAAGAGCAAGAAGCAAACACAGCCGACACAATGAATAATATCCTGTACTTGATAGAGGAGGGATATGACCTTATTCTTGCGCACGGGAACGGTCCACAAGTTGGCAATATTCTAATGCGCAATGATGCTGGCGAAAAGACTTACGGAATACCCCAAATGCCTATGGATGTCGCTGTTGCAGACTCGCAAGGTAGTATCGGATATATGTTAGAGCGCGCACTACGCAATGTGCTACTCAAAAAGGGAATTGAAAAAGAGATTATAACCATGGTAACACAGGTTATTGTCGATAAAAATGACCCAGCTTTCAATAATCCTACCAAGAGAGTGGGGAAAATCTACACAAAAGAGGACGCCGACAAGCTCGCTACCGAAAAAGGCTGGCGTTTTAAAGAGGAAGTAAAAGCCAATGGCGGATTTAGGCGTGTAGTGCCATCGCCAAAGCCAATTGACT
>DAOOBP010000116.1:0-6236 GCA_035407925.1 Salinivirgaceae bacterium | reverse complement strand
ACCGAATCAAACAACAATGCAGGAAACTGGGAATAGTTAAATGTATCGCATAAAAGCCAGCTCGGAGTACTCCGATCCGGTATTCGATATCGGGTTAACTACAGCTTACGAAATATCCATTCAGGCATCGCCGGATGGATTTTCGTTTTGTATAGCAAACCCTATTAATTATCATATTCTCTACATTAAAGAGTACTGTTTTGTTGAAAAACTTGCAATTGATGATATTGCACAACTCTTTAGTGAAATAAATTACTGGGACGACTTGCTGCGTTTGCCCTATAAAAGCGCTAAGTTAATGTATTCGTCACAACAGGTTACGCTTGTTCCAGATTCGCTATTTAGCGCTCAAAAAGCACAAGTATTATTAGATTCATTATATATGCCCTCGGTGTATAGCGAAAATATTGTTGTAAATCATATTAAAACGTTGGATATTTGGAGCGTATCATCAATTCCAACACCCATATACTCTGCATTAAACAACCATCAGCCAACAGCAACTATATACAATTCGGTTGTGCCAATATGCGAAAGGATGGTTCCCGAAAGTTTTACAGGAGGGCAAACTCAAATTATAGTAAACAAAAACGGAACCTGGATTGACCTGTTTATAACCGAAAACGGCAAATTAACACTGCATAACCAGTATAACTATCTGAATCATACAGATATCTGTTATTTTGTTGCAAATGCAGTTGACCAACTGAGTATTGATGCCGACAAACTTATAATAAGATTAATTGGAGATATTGACCAACAATCAGATGAGATACCCCTATTAAGGAAATATTTCCCAAATGTTGTGTTAGAAAAAAATCACTCCTTGTTTCATGGCAAAGTGGTTGACAGAATACCACTGCATAGATATATTAATCTGATGAACCTACATTTATGCGTATAATTGGAGGAACATTAGGCGGCAAAATTATCAAGGTTCCCAACGATTTCAAGTCGAGACCTACCACCGACCTTGCTCGTGAAGCGCTTTTTAACATATTGTCGAACAGATATGATTTCGAGGAGTTAACTGTATTAGACCTATTTTCAGGAACAGGCAGCATACTGTATGAATTTTATAGCCGTGGAACAACAAAAATAACGGGTGTTGAGATTAATCCACGCTACGTTTCGTTTATAAAAAAGAATTTCGAAATATTTAATATTCAGGGCGTACAGATAATTTGCGCCGACAGTCTTAAATATATAAAGCGAGCGCCTAAAGAGCATTTTGATTTAATCTTTTACGACCCACCGTTCGATTTTAAAGATAGGTTGACAATTATTGAGCAAATTTTCGACAATAACATTCTTAAACCCAATGGTGTAGCTATTTGCGAGCATTCGCCAAATGACAACTATTCCCAAAACCCATATTTTACTGAAGCAAGGCATTATGGTAAAGTGAATTTTAGTTTTTTTAGTAAAGAACACAGATAACACGGATTTAACGGATTTACACGGATCTTTTTAACTTTCAACTTTATAAACATATGCAAGATGACGATTCTATTATTTTATTATCGCAGGCAGTAGAAGCCATAAAGACGGCTATTTTGCAAGGGCAATATGATGCTGTTAAGGAAGTCAATCGCGTACAACTTTCGGTATATTACGCGATAGGTAAATATTTGTCAAATAATACTCGAAAGGGTGTATGGGGTTCGGGCGCCATAAAAAAAATAAGTGAGCAACTGCGCAAAGAGTTGCCAGGATTAAGAGGTTTTTCAGAAAGTAGCCTTAAAAATATGCGTATATTCTATGAAGAGTGGTCTATTTTAGACTCAGGTGAGAATAAAACTAATGAGGAAAATAATTCGCCAATTGCGATTGGCGAATTACAGGTGACTAATAATCAGATTAATATATATTTGTGAATCCCTAAATAGGGTTGACCGTTTTTGGTTAATAATTCAATTTATTTATCATATTACTGTCGCCTTAATTTCATCTGTGATAATCAGTTTAATCTGTGTATTCTGTGTTCCAATTGCTAATAGCTTTCCAGTTCTTTAATCATCTCAAAAACTATTTCAGGCTCATAACCGCGGCTATACATCGACTTTACAACCTTCTGTTTTTCAATATCGCCCAGTGTGCCCGACTTTATTTTTGTTTGCAACAGTTTGGTTATAGCTTTGCGATATTCGGTTTCGTCAATCTCTCGGAACGATTGGTTGATAATCCAATCGGGAATATTCTTCATTTTTAGCATTGCCCTTATTTTTATTCGCCCCCACAGTTTTAGTTTAACAGCATCGTTAACGTATGCGTTTGTATAACGCTGATTATCAACGAACTTGTTTGCCGAAAGATAGTCGATAATAACATCGTGCATCTCCTCTTCGGTTCCCCAATCTTTGAGTTTGGTTCTGACATCGTACTCGCACTTTTCTTTGTAGGCACAATATTTCATAGCCTTGTTCAGATAGTTTTGAAAATCGTTTTCGCTCATTGTAGGTTGGTTTATGTGTTGGTAGCTCTAACAAATCGGGGTTTATCTCTAAAATCGTTATATAACTTGACATTTGAAAAATATTGAGTAAACACATCGCACGTTTCTTTGCCAAATCTCTCGTTTATTTCGACCCAGACAACGCCATTTTCGACAAGATTTGTGTAGGCAAACTTGGCAATAGCACTGTAATACTTTAAGGCGCTGTTATCTGGCACAAAAAGAGCGTTTTTAGGTTCATAGAGTAAAACATTATTCTGCATATTTGCCTTATCAGATTCGGTAACGTATGGAGGATTGCTAACAATAATATCAAACTTTTGAGGAAAATTGCTGTCCGATATTTCAAAAATATCTAACTGCTTGAAATCTATCTTAACACTGTATTTTGTTGCATTAAGTTGTGCAGTGTCGATAGCATTTTTTGAAATATCTATTGCAAAAACCTCTGAGTCGAATATAAACTTAGCTAAAGATACTGAAATACAGCCACTTCCCGTGCCAATATCAATAATTTTCGGTTTCTGTATATTCTCGCGCATCACGTGTTTAACTAACTCTTCGGTTTCAGGGCGCGGTATCAACACCGATGGCGATATATATAGCTCTAAATCTAAAAAATATGCTTTCTGTGTTATATATTGCAGAGGCTCAGACGTTTGTAGCCGCGATAGCGAATCTAACAAAATATCTAACTGTTGTTCAGGAACAGTGTTGTTGTAATCGAGCTGTATCTGGAACTTTTGGATATCGAATATATCTTCAAATAAACGGAAGAAAAGTGCATCAATCTCGCTTTGTTCGTATATTTGTGCAAGCGAATCGGAAAAATGATTTTTTAGCTCCTTAAATGTAAAACTACCCATGTCACAAAAATATAAAGAAACCCCGGAACAAAATCTTTTTGACGAAAAAATGATGCGTCGCACCCTCTATCTTGCGCAACGTGGCTTAGGCTCCGTAAGTACAAACCCAATGGTAGGCTCGGTAATAACCCACAACGGCAAAATTATCGGCGAGGGATTTCACCGAGAGTTCGGAAAGTCGCATGCAGAAGTTAATGCTATTCAGTCAGTTAAGCAAAGGGAATCGCTCACTGACTCAACTCTATATGTCAATCTCGAACCCTGTTCGCATCACGGAAAAACACCACCTTGCGCCGATTTGATTATCCAAAGTGGTATTAAACGCGTTGTAATCGGAACAACCGATACGTACAGCGAGGTAAGTGGGAGAGGAGTGGAGAAGTTAAAATCGGCTGGCATTGATGTCAAGGTGGGTGTTTTGGAAAAAGAGTGTCGATTCCTGAACCGTAGGTTTTTTACCTACAACGAAAAAAAACGCCCTTATATAATTTTGAAATGGGCAGAAACGGCAGACGGATTTTTGGACAAATTGCGTACCCCCGACTCCAACGAGAAACCCCAATGGATTACCAACGACGAATCGCGCGTATTGGTGCACCGTTGGCGAACCGAGGAGGATTCTATACTAATAGGCAGCAACACCGCATTGTTAGATAATCCCTATTTAAACGTCAGGTTTACCTCGGGTAGAAATCCACAACGAATTGTTTTAGACCAACAAGGCAACTTGCCACACAATTTGAATGTTTTTAATGAGACACAACCAACTATACTCTTTACAACTCAACCAAATAACTACAACAAATTAGATATCGTAGTTGAACAAATTGACATTGAAACATCATTACAGAAAATTTTGCACCGATTGTACAGTCTTAAAATACAATCAGTTATAGTTGAGGGAGGATTGCAAGTTTTAAATAGCTTTATAGAGCAAGATTTATGGGACGAGGCACGAAGATTTATAGGATTAAGAAATTTTGGCAACGGAGTTATAGCTCCAAAAATCAGCGCAGAGCACAATGAGCATATATTTGTCGGAAACAGTTCGCTATATCTCTATTTTAACAATCAGATGTCATAAATTAATCAACTTTGTATATATTTGTACTATAAAATTAAAATCTAAATTATGGTCAACGATAAAAAAAACACCCTAAACAGTTATTGTGCTAAACACGGCGCAATTGTGGGAGCGGTACTAATACTCCTTACATTTATTTTTTATTTATCAACAGGTAAAATTAATGATTCTGAAAGTTATGCAGGAACAGCAAGCACGATTATGACAATTCTTGGGCTATTTTTCTTTACCCGACAGTACAGAAAAAGTAATCCTAACATTAATTTTACTTACGGAACAGCGTTTAAAACATCTTTCCTGATAGGCTTATACTCATCGTTGATAGTTGCTTTTTTCAATTATCTTTTTTACAAATTTAGCCCAGATGCGGTTAATGAGTTTTTGTTGGCAACACAAAATGCTTACCTTGAAACAGAACTTTACACCGAAAGTCAAATAGAGTCGTTAATATCTCTTTTGCAGAAGTTTCTTACGCCCGGAGTATTGGCATTTAGCATGTTGCTTGGCTTAGTGGTTAGCGTAGCCATATACTCGCTGATAATAGCAGCATTTTTACAATCAAGAAAACCTAATATACAGAAAGACACATCAGCTTTCGATAAAGATATGTCTGAAATTGAATAAAATCAACACAAAAGAACTGAAATGAATATATCCGTAGTTGTTCCACTATATAACGAAGAAGAGAGCTTGCCTGAATTAGTCGATTGGATTAATCGAGTAATGTACGACAATAATTTTACTTATGAAATCATACTCGTTGATGATGGTAGTACCGATAAATCGTGGAAAGAGATTGAGAGACTAATAACAGAATATGGTTCGGTTCGTGGCATAAAGTTTAAACGTAATTATGGAAAGTCGGCAGCGTTGCATTGCGGTTTTCAAGCAGCCGAGGGAGATGTTGTTATTACAATGGATGCCGACTTGCAGGATAGCCCCGATGAAATTCCCGCTCTTTACAACATGATCACTAAGCAGAAATATGATTTGGTATCAGGCTGGAAAAAGAAACGTTATGACCCAATATCTAAAACAATTCCAAGTCGATTGTTTAATTGGACTGCACGTGTTTGTACGAAAATCAAATTGCATGACTTTAACTGTGGATTAAAGGCTTATAACAAAGATGTGGTTAAAAACATTGAGGTTTACGGAGAGATGCACCGTTATATCCCTGTATTAGCTAAACAGGCGGGTTATAATCGTATTGGAGAAAAAGTTGTAAAACACCAAAAACGAAAATATGGTGTAACAAAATTTGGTTTAGAGAGGTTTATAAACGGTTTTCTCGACCTAATGTCGATACTCTTTATAACACGGTTTGGCAAAAAACCAATGCATCTGTTTGGCTTATTAGGAACTCTTATGTTTTTGGTTGGTTTTTTAGCAGCTGCCTGGTTAGGAGCACACAAGTTGTATATGGTTTTTCATCAAATAAGTGCAGAACGTGTTACCGAAAGCCCATATTTTTACATAGCCTTAACATCAATGATTATAGGCACACAGCTGTTCTTAGCAGGATTTGTCGCTGAATTGGTTTCACGCTCGGCAACAGACAGAAATAAATATTTAATTGAAAAAGAGATATCGGCGGGATAACGATTAACAATGAGCAATTAACCCCAAACCCTGAAAATTTAGGTAATAGAAAACATATAATTATCTCAGTTATAGTGTTTTATCTGCAATAATCAATTACCTAAATAGGTAATATGTTTTAAAATATAAACTCAGCAACCATCGAAATGCAAGCTCAGTGCATCGCTTTTTAAACCCAAACTCTGATTTTTTAGGTAATAGATATTTGAAATTAGAAGGCGATGTACTG
>DAOOBP010000115.1:0-6242 GCA_035407925.1 Salinivirgaceae bacterium | reverse complement strand
GTATATGCTTCTTCTCCACTTGAACTTCCTGCGCTCCATATTTTTATGTTTCGCTGGTTATTCAATACAGCTTCCGGCAATATTATTTCTCTCATAAAATCAAAATGGACAGGTTCGCGAAAAAAATCGGTTTTATTAGTTGATACAACATCCATCATGTGTATAACTTCCTCAGAACCTGGTGTTCCAAACACGTATTCAATATACTCTTGAAATGTAGATAAATTCAATTTTCTGAGTCGCTTCTGCAGACGACTTTGCAACATAACTTTTTTCACATATGGCATTTTGATTCCATATTCGCCATATATATACGAACTTAACGAATCAAATTCTTTATCTGACAATTGGGCATTATAATACGTTTTGGGCTGGTTGTCCATCACTTTTATATGCAAATTTTAATTAAGATTTTTTACATGACCGTTTATTCATTACTCTTCTTCCTCAACCTCTCCAGCTTCTTCTGTTTTTGTTTGTAACAATACTACTTCGTTACTTGAAAAAATAAGGTCTATGTTCAGAAGCATAATAAACGCATCTTCTCCTTGACGCCACATACCTTTAATGAACTCTGCTTTGTATCGAGTTCCGATACTTGGTGATGGTTCAACAAGCATTTCGTCAATTTCGAGCACTTCGCTTACGGAATCGACCAAAATACCTAACATTACTTCTTCTCCACTAATATCAACGTTTAATACTATAATACATGTGTCGGGAGTTGCTTCTATTTTTTCCATTCCGAACTTTACACGCATATCAACAACTGGCAATACATTACCGCGCAAGTTGATAACACCGCACATATATTCTGGAGAGTGTGGCACTTTTGTTATTGGCTTGAGTTCTAATATGTTTAATACTTTCTGAACATTAGTAGCAAATTCTTCGTCTCCAAGACGAAACGACAAATAGGTTTGAATGTCTTTGCTTACTGTGTCGGTTCCTTTGTGTTTCTCTTTCATAATGTTGTTATTTTTATAAGTTTTTATCTTGTAATTTTCTACTTTATAGTTTGTTATATCTGCTGTTTTAGCAAAATTGTTTAGTTTCCGATTTTTACCTCTGTTTTTGCAAATAGTTCAATAAGTTTATTTGAATCTAGCACCAATGCAACTGTTCCATCTCCTAAAATTGTTGCGCCTGGGAAAAAGTCTTGTTCTTTAAAAGCGCTTCCAAGTGGTTTTAAAACTGCTTGGTACTCTCCAATAATTTCATCTACTGTAAATCCTATGTAATAGTCGCCATACTCAATTGTAATAACCCTCTCTAAGGGTGGTGGAGGTGATGTCATATTAAAATATTTGCGTAGATTTAATATTGGCACTCGTTCATCATCCGCTAAAATCAAGTTATTAATTGCTTTTTCTATCTTAGTATGCTCATATTCATAGACTTTATGAACCGAAGATAATGGAATTACCATATTTATATTATCAACCTTCACTAACAGTCCGTCAATAATTGATAGTGTAAGTGGTAGTTTAATTGTCACTGTCGTGCCAAATCCGAGTTTACTGTCTATTTCGACTTGTCCTCTTAAATCGGCTATTTTGCGCTTTACAACATCCATTCCTACACCGCGTCCTGAAAGGTTTGTAACAACTTTAGCCATACTAAATCCTGGTAGGAACAAAAAATCAAATAGCTCTTTACGAGAGATCTCCGATTCTGGGCTTATTAGTTCTTTCTCAATCGCTTTTGCTCTAACTTTTTCAGCATCAATACCTTTTTCAGCATCAATACCTTTTCCATCATCAATAATTTGAATATAAACATTTGTTCCTGAGTAGTAAGCATTGAAAAGTATTTTACCTTTAGCTGGTTTTCCTTTTTTCACTCTCTCTTCGGTACTCTCTTCAATTCCGTGATCGATACTATTTCTTATGATGTGCATAACAGGATCGGCTAACATCTCGATAATATTTTTATCCAATTCGGTTTCGGTTCCACGAGACTCAAAAACAATATCCTTATCTAACTCATGTGACAGCTCGCGTACTAAGCGTTGAAAACGTGTAAGCATGTTGGAGACTGGTATTAACCTTATACTAAAAACGTCATCGCGTAAACGGCGGGTTATTTTTTCGATCTCCTCAGATATTGGAGCCAATCCGATGTGCTGGTTCTGCTGAGTGTATAATGATAGTTGCGCTTGTATTGTGACAAGTTCGCTAACCCAGTTTATCAAATTGTCAAGTTTTTCGCTTGATACTCGTATTGAAGCGATGGTCTGTTCCACAGAGTGTGAAGACTGCACTCTTTGCCTTTGGGTATTTTGTTCATTTCCGTTTTGTGCTTTTTCAAGGTCTGGTACGACAATGCTCAACTTTTCAAACAAATCAGCGTGATTTTTCAATAAAGTTTCTAATAGTATTTTTCTATGTGATTTTTCAGCTAACAAATTTTTATCGGAAAGCTTTGCTACTTCAACCTTTGAACGCTTATTTGTGAAAATAAAAACATCCATAATTGCATTTATGTCATCATCTGTAGCTACCAACAAATTCCAAGAGATATAACAATCAATTGGGTTGATTTTTTCATATTTCGGTATTTTGGAGTAAACCGGAACAATTAATGTTTCTCCAAGCTGACATATGTCGTCAATTAAAAAGAGTGGATTTGAACCGTCTTGAAAGAAGTCGGAAGAGGGTTCAAAATGAACAAAATATGTTTTTGTGTGATTACTTACCTTTTTATCATCGTCAGAGTTGTTTTTGAAATCATCTGATTTTAAGGCTCCTTTACTTAGAACTATCTCAATCTGCTCAATAAATTTATTATTCTCTTTCTCTAATTGAGCAACTGTATCTGGTGTCTCTTCTATCAAGTTACGCAAATGATCAACTGCATTAAGAGTTATATCAAGAATATCGTCTGTTACTTGGTATTCTCCTGTTCTAATTTTGTCGTAAATGTTTTCGAGTAAATGTGTAAATTTATCAATCAATGAAAATCCGAACATCGCACTACCTCCTTTAAGTGAGTGCATTACGCGAAAAACCTCTTCTACAATAGATTTATTGGCTCTATTGCCCTCCAACTTAAGAACCATATGTTCAAGCTCGGCAATAAGTTCTTTGGCTTCTTCTTTAAATTTATCTTTAAATGCTTCCATTATCTTACAACTTTTTTAATTGCTTCGAGTAGTTTCTCGGGAACAAATGGTTTAACAATCCAGCCGGTAGCTCCTGCCTCTTTAGCTTCCATTTTTTTTGCTGTCTGCGACTCGGTGGTCAAAAACAATATTGGAATAAATTTATATTCTTCTATAGTTCTAACTCTCTTTATTAGTTCAATACCATTAAGATTTGGCATATGCAAGTCGGTGATAATCAAATCGTACTTACGCCCATCGAGATATGTAAGAGCATCCTGTCCATCGATTGCTTTAACTACTTCGTGACCAGCATTTTCTAAAGTAAAACTAACCACCTCGCGAATACTTTCTGAATCATCAACAATTAATATTTTTTTCTCCATAGGAATTTATTCTTTATTAAATATTGTGATATTGGCATGTTGTAATAAAACTGATACTGATTGACTTAAATCGGCATCATATTGTACTTCAAGTTTTTTTGCTTCTCTATCGCGCTTAAATGCGTAAAGCAATTGTACGGCTGACAAGTCAAACGTTTCCACTTTTTCAAAGATAACTCTTATTTTACGATTATCAGTTAAAAACTCTTGTAACATTTTTTTTAATTCATTACTATTCGCAATGTTAATATCTCCTGAAAGTTTGATATTAACTTGCTTTTCTGTTTTTTTTACGTTTTTGCTCAGTGTTGACATATTTTGGTGTATTTTAATATCAAAACAATTCTGTATCCTACTCACTTTCTATATGTTGAAAATCCAGTTTTTTGCATGTAAATCCCTTTGCATCAAACCTAATAAGCAAATAAACAACTTTACTAACGTCGCCTTGCATTTTAACATGTTCGTTACATGCGAATTACTTAAACAAACTACGTGCCGACATTATTTAAAAAACATAAGTTGATTCTAATTTTTTACCAATGACCCTTTTTTGAGTATAAACAATATGTTATAAAAAATGTTTTCACGAAACTAAAAAATAACAAATAAGTCTGGCAAAATTAGATACTATTTACGATGCTTAAAAAACTTCTAATTTTACTTAACGAAAAAGTAATCGCAGATTAATAATGAGATGATGAAATAATAATTAATTTTGCCTTCGTTACAAGATATCTATTGGTATTGCAAATACTCTATTCATTGAGTTCTAATACCGATTGGACAGCTACTATAGTCCAAACTTCACTATCGTTTGTTTGGATTATGTTTCTGTTACATCGGTATTTAACCCTTAACTCCGCTCCATGCGGAGTCTGGGGTAAACCATTGTAAAATTTTATAAAAGATTAGACAATTTTTAAATTACAATTGGTATGAAAAATTCACATAGGATAATCTTCGTAAAAAACATTAAATCACTTTACAAGGTCTAAAAAATGACAAAAAATAATTTATTATTATCAGTTTTATCTGGGCTATTGCTTGCCGCCTCTTGGTTTATTAAGCCTTTTGCATTATTGATATTAATCGCAATTGTCCCTTTACTGCTTGTAGAAAACAGTGTTGAAGGTTTGAAAAATGCACGAAAACAAATGACTCTGTATGCCTCTATCACATTTCTCGTATGGAACTCATTAACAATATGGTGGATATATAATGCTACGCTTTTCGGCGCTATTTTTGCCGTTATTGGCAATAGCTTTCTTATGCTTTTTACATTCTATCTATACTTTTGGTTGAGAAGAAAGAGCAATTTTAAAATTAGTAGTTATACGTTAATTATATGGTGGCTGGCTTTTGAGTTTGCTTATCTGCGTACCGAAATATCTTTCCCTTGGCTCAATCTGGGAAATACTTTTAGCGCCACGCCTTCGCTTATACAGTGGTACGAATATACCGGAACACTCGGAGGAACACTTTTGGTATTGTTTGTCAATATATCGCTATCTAAAATTTTAATTGCATTTAAAGAGAGTAAAAACAATAAACACACTGTATATCAAACTATTGCAACTATACTTATTCCTGCTTTCTTATTTACATACAGTTGGTTTGTTTATAGTAACTACGAGGAAAAAGGCGAAGCGGTTGAAGTTGTTGTTGTTCAACCCAATATAGATCCATATTATGAAAAGTTTGAAGGACTTTCAGATCGCGAACAGTTAGATAGGATATTGGATTTAGCGGCAAAAAAAATCACCCCCAATACACGTATGGTCGTGGCTCCTGAGACTGCAATTACAGAATATATGTGGGAAAACAATATGGAGAACTCTATGTCGTCAATGGTGATACACGACTTTCTTAGCAATTGGCAAAATCTTTCTATACTCATAGGCGCCAGCACAAGAAAGATATACCGATATGATGAGACTCCATCTCCAACAGCTAGATCTTTCAGTGATACAGCAATTTTTTACGATAGATATAATACAGGCTTAATGTATGATTCGGCTAAAATACAGATACATCACAAATCGAAATTGGTGGTTGGAGTTGAAATGATGCCCTATCCAGAATATTTGAAATTTTTGGAGAGTATTAGCCTCAATCTTGGAGGAACAGTTGGAAGTCTTGGCACACAAGAAATTCCCTCGGTATTCAAATTTGGGAATATTTTAGCCGCACCTATAATTTGCTACGAATCGGTTTATGGCGAGTATGTTACTGAGTATGTAAGCCAGGGGGCAAATATGCTATCGATAATAACTAACGATGGTTGGTGGGGTGATACTCCAGGTTACAAGCAACATCTCTCATTTGCAAGCCTGCGAGCCATTGAGACCCGCCGAGCCATTGCCCGTTCTGCCAATACCGGCATAAGCTGTTTTGTTAACCAGCGTGGCGAAATATTACAGCCAACAGAGTGGTGGACACCTGATGTTATCTCCGACAAAGTTCATTTGAACACCGAAACCACATTCTATACAAAATATGGAGATTGGCTTGGAAGGGCTGCGGGGATATTCTCACTTCTTTTAATGGCTTACGGAATTACTCTTGTTTTACAAAGCAGGAGAGTTCCTTTAAAAAAAAGACACTCAAAAGAACTAGACAGTTAGACAAACAAAAAAACCGATAAATTCTTTTTAAAGAGTTTATCGGTTTTTCTATTTTGAACTATATTCGCCTTATTTTACGCTTATTACCAAGTATTTAGATTGTTGCCAAAATAAGTCGGGGTTCTC
>DAOOBP010000114.1:0-6260 GCA_035407925.1 Salinivirgaceae bacterium | reverse complement strand
AACATCGGTATTTACAATTGTAAAATTTAAAAAAGATTGGACTATTTTTAAATTAAAATTGGTATTACATCAATTTTTTACTTGTGACAGAATCAAGAAGTACCTAAAAAGAATTAAAAGTAACAGTCAGAACATTTTAAAACCGATCCATTGATATCTTCGTGTTTTGTTCCTAAATCAAAAATATTGTTCTAAATTCAATTTTTTATATGTCTCTTCTAGTGTGGCTTGATTATCTGTAATAACAAGCATTATGTCATTTGCCGCCAATGCGGTTTTACCTGTTGGTACAATATATCTTTCTCCGCGTTTAATTAAAACCACAAGAGTGTTATCAGGTAAAGGTATATTCATTATCTGATTGCCATTTTCTAACATGCTCTCTGTAATATCAATTTCAGCCATAATGGTTTTTATGTCTTCAGAAACCTCAATGTCAAACTCTTTCAGTTTGATTTCCTCTTTTGGATCGTCGGCTAATCCCAACCATTTTGCCACCATAGGTAAAGCGGTTCCTTGTACTAGCAATGATACCAGTGTACATAAAAACACGATATTAAAAATCAGTCTTGCGTGAGGAACACCTTCCGCAAGCGGTATAATTGCAAAAATTATGGGTACAGCGCCGCGTAATCCAACCCAAGAAATATATGCTTTGTCCTTTACTGGTATTTTCCTAAAAGGCAATAGAGTTAGGAAAACTGTCAATGGACGAGTTATAAAAATCATTGCAAAGCTGATAATTAAGCCCGGCACAAGTATGGGAATAAGCTCGCTGGGATTAACTAATAGTCCGAGTGTTAAGAACATAAATAGCTGGCTCATCCATGCAAGACCATCGAAAAAATTCATCGACGAGCGTTTGTGAATAAATCTTGAATTACCTATTACCAAACCACTTATATAAACAGCGAGATAGCCGTTTCCTTTAATAAAGTAGGTAACCGAGTAAATAAAAAGGCAAAAAGTGAAAAGC
Organism: Salinivirgaceae bacterium; assembly: GCA_035407925.1. Classification (GTDB taxonomy): domain Bacteria; phylum Bacteroidota; class Bacteroidia; order Bacteroidales; family Salinivirgaceae; genus JAAYQU01. The sequence goes on along the minus strand of DAOOBP010000114.1, from coordinate 5,284 downwards.
AGAATAGGATATAAAGACTCGTTATTGATTTTTACTCTGTTTATAGCAAATACAGCTAATCTTCCTAATACATATCCTGCAATAGCTCCAATAACTAATTGTAAAACAAGTTGCGTAGCGACTAATAAATAATTAGGAGTGGAACCCATTTTGATAAGATCAATAAGTGTAACAACTAAAACATAAGCCATAGGGTCGTTACTTCCACTCTCAAGCTCTAATGTTGGACGTAAATTGTTTTTTAAATTTATTCCTTTAGACCGCAAGATTGAAAAAACTGAAGCAGAATCAGTTGAAGACATTGTTGATGCTAATAAAAATGCTGTTGTCAAGGATATCGACAGGTTTGGCAGAGTCTTATCTAATACCCACCATGATAAAATGCCGCTGAAGAGCGCCATCACAAACACACCTAAGGTAGCTAAAACAACACCTTGTCGTACAATGGGACGTATCTCTTCGATTCTTGTATCCAAACCACCGGAAAAAAGAATTATGGAGAGCGCTACAGTACCTATTGCTTGAGCAGCTTGAATATTTTCAAATTGTATCCCAACTCCATCTTTGCCAAATATCATACCGACAGACAAAAAAAGAAGCAGAGCAGGAACACCAAGTTTAGAGCTTATCCTCCCTGACAATATGCTTACGAAAAACAGGACTGCAACAATTAGTAATACTAATTCTATTTGCATAACTTTAAAAAATTTTATCCCGCAAAAATAGTATTTGTTTGTTTAAAATCTAATATTTCACAACCACATTTTGCAAGTTTATTGGTAAGAATAGGTTAATAAAACAGGTTTATTATTGAAATTTGTTTGCAAATAGTTATTTTTGTATCCATGAAAAAAAATTAGAAATAATTGTTCACTTCGGCTTTGCTCAGTGCGAGCATTGCTAATTGAATCTTAAACATTTATATTATGATTAAAAAAACATTGTCACTAATTGTCGGTCTTTTACTTATTGCCGGCAGTTCTATTTTGAAAGCCGATGAAGGCATGTGGTTGCCAGTTTTGATTAACAAACTGAATATTGGTCACATGACCGAAAAAGGTTTCAAATTAACCGCAGAGGATGTATATTCTATTAACAATGCATGTTTGAAAGATGCTATTGTCGCCCTCAACTACGGTAGTTGTACCGCTGAGTTGATTTCAGACGAAGGACTATTGTTAACAAATCATCACTGCGCTTATGATGATATTCAAAGCCACAGCAGTGTTGAGCATGACTATTTGACCGAAGGATTTTGGGCTATAACACGAGAACAAGAGTTGCCTAATGAAGGGAAAACCGTTTCGTTTTTAATTCGTGCCGAAGATGTTACGGAGCGAATTTTAGCAAGCGTAAACGATGAGATGCCAGAATCAGAAAGAACGTCAATTATTGACAGCATTTCGAAAGCAATTGTAGAAGAAGTGAAAAATGAAACACCAGAATATCGCGCCAATGTGGGCTCGTTATTGCATGGCAATCAATTTATGTTGTTTGTTTATGAAGATTTTAAAGATATCCGTTTAGTTGGCGCTCCCCCTGAATCAATAGGAAAATTTGGCGCCGATACCGATAACTGGGAGTGGCCTCGCCATACAGGTGATTTCGCACTTTATAGAATATATGCAAACAAAGATAACCAACCTGCAGAGTATTCCGTAGATAATGTTCCATATAAACCAAAAAGCCATTTGAAAGTATCAATAAAAGGTATTCAAGAGGGTGATTATGCAATGATAATGGGATATCCAGGACGTACCGATCGTTATTTAACATCGTGGGGAGTTAAAAACCTGATGGGAAACTCTAACGCAATTAGAGTAGATATCCGTGGAATTAAGCAAGGTATATGGGCAGAAGCAATGGACGCAAGCGATGAAGTTAGAATTAAATATTCGTCAAAATATGCCAGCTCATCAAATTATTGGAAATACTCTATCGGACAAAACAGAGGTTTAAAAAACCTTAATGTTAAAGGTAAAAAAGAGAAAATTGAAGCCGATTTTGCAAAATGGGTAGAAGAAAATCCCGATAACGTAAAATATAGTGAGGCTTTAGATTTAATCAAAAACGCAATTATAGCGAATGAACCATATAGCAAAAATTTGACCGTTTTAGTGGAAACTCTTCTGGCGGGGACAGAGGGGTATCAAATGTGCCGAAGACTTCAATCATTGCAAAATGTTCTTAAAGAAAATCCTGATAGCACTGAACTCAATGCTAATCTTGATAGCGCTGAGTTAATTGCTAAACCAGACAACACTGAGTTAATTGCTAAAACTCGTAAAAAACTAAAAGAGTATTATGAAAAAATCTATGAAGATTTCGAGCCTTCTTTGGATCTAAAAGTTGCAAAAGCAATGATTGAAATATGTATGAAAGAATTAGATGTTGAATATCAGCCCGATTTCGTAAAAAATATAAAAGAAAAATATAATGGAAATATAGATGATTATATTTCCGAAGAGTTGTCAAAATCAATTATCTACAATAAAGATAGCCTAATGAGATTTATTGAAACAGCACAATTGGAAGATTTTGACAAAGATGCTGCATATATGGGCAGAACACAGATAATGGAGCAATATCGCTCATTGATTAAAGCTATCAAGGAAAACAGTGAATCATTAGCCCGAGGTAACCGTCTTTTTGTTGAGGGTTTGATGAAAATGATGCCCGAAAAGACATTCGCTCCAGATGCAAACAGCACAATGCGCGTAACTTACGGAACCGTAGGTGGTTACAAGGCTCGTGATGCTGTATATTATGACTTTATCTCGTATATGGAAGGTGTTATGGAGAAAGAGAATCCTAATGATCGCGAGTTTACGGTACTGCCGAAATTAAAAGAGCTTTACGAAAACAAAGATTTTGGCAGATATGCCGACAAAAACGGAAAAATGCCAGTTGGATTTCTCTCAAATACCGATATTACCGGCGGAAACTCAGGAAGTCCTGTTCTAAATGCCAACGGCGAGCTTATTGGCTGTGCATTCGACGGCAACTGGGAAGCAATGAGTGGCGATATAGCTTTTGAACCCGACCTGCAAAGAACAATCTCGGTTGATATTCGCTACGTTTTGTTTATCATCGACAAATTTGCAGGAGCAAAACATTTGGTTGATGAGATGACTATAGTGGAATAGGTACTAAAATAAAACAGGAAAAGGGTGGACGGTTTTAGTCTGCCCTTTTCTGTTTTGTAAAGATAGCTTTCTCTGCTTTCCAATCCATTAGGGGAAACAGTTTGTTTAGCTGTTGAATATCGTTTAATCTGGCTTCGCAAAATTTTGAATATTCGATATCAGAGGGGTTAAAAGGTCGGTGTTGAGCGGCTTTTACTATGTTCACAACAGTTTTAAGTGTTTTTTTTGTTTCAGTTGTAAAATAGGTCTCCTTGAAAAAATTAAAAACATAGTTAACTGCTTGACTTGAGGGATGTAGCATATCTTCATTGTAGAACCTATAGTCGCGTAAATCATCGGTAATAAGTTCATAAGACGGAAAGTAACTGATATTATACTCGGAAAACTCGATTAATTGATGAATGGAAACAGTTAAAATACTCTTGCTCAAGTGATTTTCAACAGCTCCATCTTTCCAGTGACGAACGGGACTAACAGTAAAAACAATTTTAATTTGCGGATTGTACTCAACAAGTGATTTTATAAGCATTTCAAACTCATCGGTAAAATCGCAAGCGCTCAGTCGAAAGCGAATAAATTCTCTGTCGGGTATTTTATGACAATTGGCAACGATTCTACCACTTTTTTTGTAACGATAAACCCATGATGTGCCAACAGTTATAAATAGATATTCGGCACGTTTGAGAAACAGCCTGCTCTCTTCAATCGTGCTCTTAATATTCGACAGCAACTTATCTTTATCGGTATTTGAAAATACACTATGGTGAAGAAGGCTGTGCCATAAGCCGTTATGGTAAACCAAATCTTTGTCGTCAATTTCTATTTCGCCTAAGATAAGCCGTAAAGCAGTTTGTATAGAATATGGATTGTAAAGAACGCCAAAAGGGTTAGATAAAACTTGAAATTTATGCGTCTCCAAAATTTGAGAAATATTATCAGAAAAGCAGCTTCCAATGAAGAACATGGGAGAACTGTAGTCAATATCGTGTTTTGACTTTTCGGGTTTTATAATTGTTCTCCATTTAGAATTCATATTGCAGCAAAAATGTATCGTTAAGCCATTTTGTTATCTCTTTGACAACCAAGTTGTTATTTGTATCATGATGTAGTTCATGCAGCATGCCTTCAAAAGACTTGAATTTAGATTTTTGTCTAAATTTTAATCCAAGCTTCATTGTTGTTCTCCAATTTGTAATATTGTCAGAAACCCCATGAAGCAACAGAGTTGGAATTTTAATACTTGAAGCATTTTTACGGATATAAAAAGCAGCATCCCACATCATTAAAAATGTACCGAGTGTGATCTTTCCATGTACAAGATTATCTTTCTTAAAGTTGTCAAGGGCTTTTTCGTTAAAAGTTAGCTGTTCACGCTTAACCCCAGTTTTTAATGTCATTTTTTTTAAAAATGGAGACACAAATTTTGCTAACTGAATTTTCCAATTTGGCGGACGATTAATTAATCCTATCCACGGCGATGTTAATATAAGTCCATCAATCTTTGGACTATTTTGTATTACATAATTTACACATATATTTCCTCCCATTGAGTTACCGTATAGGACAATTGGCACACCTGCAAACCTATTTTTGGCTAATGTTATCAAATTCTCTACGATGCAAAAAGGAGACTGAATTGTCTCAAAATGACCACGTTTCCCACTCGACAATCCGTGACCGGGCAAGTCAGCTGTAACCCAGACTACTCCAAGATCTTCAAATTTCTCCATCCAATCTAAGTATCTGCCAGAATGGTCGCCAATGCCATGTATAAGAACCATAGCAAGCCTTGGTTTTACATTTTGTGAAGTTGCAATACGAACATAAATTCGGTTATTGCATAGGTTTAAATATTTTTCGGTAAGGAGCATATGTTTGACTTGTTTATGGTTCTACATATCGACATAATACGCAAATATATTAAAAGTTTGTTAAAAACATTGCACTCGGTCACTGGGCTTGTCGAAGTGTGGTCGCATATAATGAAAAACAACAGCAACGCCCTTAATAATTAGCGATTAATTAATTGAATGTCACGGTGTTGTAGAGGCTGTCTCAAAAGTTTCATTTAACAAAAAAGTGTTAAGGTGGCTCAGAAGTGTCCAAATGCAAGGCGCTGAGATTGAGGGCGAAGGAGC
>DAOOBP010000113.1:0-6265 GCA_035407925.1 Salinivirgaceae bacterium | reverse complement strand
GTTATAGGGTAAAAGAGTGGAAAAAGAATGAAACCATAGTTGCAGGAAACACAACAAACATCTATACCGTAGAGAATTTATCTGAAAATATAAATGTTACCGTTGAATTTGAATTAATCCCAGAATATACCTTAACAATAAATATTGTTGGAAACGGTTCTGTAACGGTTAACGGCATAGAATATACTGCGCCAATGTTGTTTAGTGAGGGAAGCGAAGTTTCTTTATCGGCAGTAGCAAATGCCTCGTGGTCATTTGAGGGTTGGACAGGAGGATTGGTTTCAACGAACAGTAGCGAAACAGTAACGATAAACTCAAATATCACAATAACAGCAACATTTATTCAATTGATTGAAACAATAGTTGAGTGGACTTTCCCAGAAACTGGTGAAAATAGATTAGCAAGTGGTGGCATTGACGTCAATTTAGATAGAATGATTTCACGAGAGTCAGAGTTTACAGGCGCTTATTCTGATGCTGATGGCAACGGAACAAGAGCTATTAGTACCACTAAATGGGAAAATGGTACTAATACCAAATATTGGATTATCGATTTTGCAACGACAGGATATGAAAATATAACGCTTTCTTCAAAACAACGAAGCTCTAACACTGGTCCACGCGATTTTAAAGTTCAAGTAAAGTTAGACGGTACAGATTGGATTGATGTTGCAAGCTCAGAAATTGTTGTTGCCAACAACTTTACAAGTGGTGTTCTATCTGATATTGCTCTACCAGAAGTATGCAGTAATCAGGGCAATGTATATTTGCGTTGGATAATGACGAGCGATACTTCAGTGAATGGTTCAATAGTTACCTCTGTGGGATCAAACCGTATTGATAATATCATTATAAAGGGTTATGTATCATCTGAACAACAGTTTTACGTGACATTTAATGTCACATCTGGAGGAGCGCCGGTCTATAATGCGAAAATTAGTATTAACAATGAAGTGTTATACACCGACGAAACGGGTCAGAACGAATTGTTGTTGGCAAACGGAACTTATCCATATACTGTTGAAAAAGATGGTTATGAAGCCTATTCGGGAAATGTTGTTGTTAACAATGAGGATCAGATTGTTTCTATTAACTTGACAACTGGCATTTTCGACAAAGTTTCAAGTGCAATTCGTTATTATCCTAATCCCGTATATGATATGTTAACAATTGAGCGTGAGAACTCTAACAATGTTAAGCTTGAGATATACTCTATTGAAGGCTCATTGATTTTGATGCAAAATTTTGCAACCGATAAACTTTTGTTAAATCTTGAAGGATTAAAAGGTGGAGTTTATATAATAAGATTAACTGATATTATAAAAGCTCAAACAATACGAATAGTAAAACAATAGTATATCCATATCAACGCTATTATCGAAACCGTCTATGTTTTATGCGGTTTAGATAGTTGTGCTAATAATATTTTTAACAAATCGTTAACAAAATGCAATATTTTGTTATATCTTTGAATTAGATTATAAAAAAACTAAATGCAATATGTTAGACAAATCTGATTTAAAACAATTTGAGAACAAAGGAATCAAGAGTTCTGATGTTGAGCGACAAATAGAACATTTCAAAAATGGATTTCCGTTTCTAAACATATCTGCTCCTGCAACAGTAGGAAATGGAATTTTAAAAATTGACGATGTAGCGATTGAAAAATATCAAAAATTACATCATAAGATGTTGTCGCATAAAAAAACTGTTAAGTTCGTACCCGCAAGTGGAGCAGCAACACGAATGTTTCAAAAAGTATTTGAAATTATCCATCAATACGATAAAAGTCAGGAAAAATATTTAGAGTTATTGGTTGATCGTTCCTTTAATTCAATATACTACGTTTGTGAAAATTTAAAGTTATTTGCATTTTATCCTGAATTTCATGCAATTGCCAGGGCACAAGGCGAAGATATTGAAGTACGATTTGCCAAAAGAGATTATGTATATATTTTAAATCTTATGCTATCACCAAAAGGTTTAAACTATGGCAATCTGCCTAAAGGATTGATAAAATTTCATAAGAGTGACGATGGCGCCCGAACAGCAGCAGAAGAACATTTGGTGGAAGGAGCGCAGTATGCATCATGTAATGGAAAGGTTAACATTCATTTTACTGTATCTCCCGAACACCTAAGTTTGTTTGAAAAGCTTATGGAAGAAGTAATTCCAAAATACGAAGCAAAATTTGGAGTTAAATATAAAATTGAATTTTCGGTACAAGATCCAGCAACTGACACCATTGCTGTTACCAATGACAATAAGCCATTTCGTGAGCTTGACGGAAGTATTCTGTTTAGACCCGCAGGACATGGGGCTTTGTTGGCAAATCTTAACAGCCTCGATTATGATGTGGTTTTTATTAAAAATATTGATAATGTTATAATTGATAGGTTAAAACCAGATACAACTAAATATAAAGAGGTTCTCGGAGGCATATTGTACGAGCTTCAAGATAGGATTGAAACCTATATGAAAAGACTTGAAAAGCCCGAATCGATTACAGACCAATCAATTACAAAAATGATCAATTTCTGTGGAAAAAGGTTGAATAATTCTACTGCTTTTAAGCAATCATCAGCGACAAGAGAACAGAAAATTGATTGGTTGAAACATGCCCTAAATAGACCTTTAAGAGTTTGTGGAATGGTTAGAAATGAGGGGGAACCCGGAGGAGGTCCTTTTTGGGTCAAAGACGAAAACGGAGTAGATAGATTACAAATTGTAGAAACATCACAAATTGATCCTAAAAACAAAGAGCACCAAAAGTTGTTAGACAATGCTACACACTTTAATCCTGTCGATTTGGTATGTCATATTACCGACTATAAAGGCAAACCATTCGATCTATACAAATATCGTGACGATAATACAGGATTTATTAGCGCCAAATCAAAAGATGGACGAGAACTTAAGGCTCTTGAATTACCAGGATTGTGGAATGGAGCTATGGCAAACTGGAATACCATATTTGTAGAAGTTCCAATTTCGACCTTTAACCCTGTAAAAACCATTAATGATTTATTGCGCAAAGAGCATTTGTGTGAGAGAGATTTAATGGGCGCAACCAAGCCACAGTAGCTACTAAAATAATTTTTATAGAACCCTTTGAAATAACTTATTAAATAGTTAATTTGTAATATTCAGAAATAAGCGAGGAACATTCATAAGTTTGTAAAATAAAGTCAACTAGCTCATTATCATCGTGAGATAGTTGGCTTTTTGCATCTTTGGTAAATAATGTTGTATTTAATACTTGAATTTGCTAAATATGTTTTTATTAAAAATTAAAGAGTACAAAATGATAAAAACCAAAACTACATTTACAATAGGACTTAAAATTTTTATTCTATCTATTTTTCTATTGGTTGTGGACAGCTTGAAATCTCAAAATAGCATTGATTCTTTGTTGCATATTATTCAAAACTCATCTAAAAACCAGATGGTTAAAACATTTATTTCAAGCGCTTATGAGATTAGAAATGATAATCCTGACGAGGCGATTAAACTACTGTTAGAATCGGTGAAAGTATCTAAACTAAAGGATTATAATACAGAATTGTTGCTCAGTCACAGACTGTTAGGAAGCCTATATCATAAGGTTCAGAATTATGAGGAAGCAATTAACCATTATGAGGAGTGTATAGAGTATGCAAAAGCACAAAATGATTCGTTAACACTGCGTGAGTGTTACGTGAACTCAGGTTCAATATATTTTACTCAGGGTTTGAATAGTAAGTCATTAGAATATTTTCTGCAGGCAGTCAATTATTCCGAAAGTTTTGATAAAGAAAAAGAGTACAATAATATCGGAGCGGTATTTTTTAGCGAGGGTGAATACGATGAAGCGTACAAATATTACAACATGGCGCTTGAAATATTTAAAAAGAAAAAAGATAGATATAGCACTTTAGTTGTTCTGACTAACATAGGGGATGTCTTTAGAATAACAGAAAAATATGACTTGGCTTTAACTCATTATAACAACGTTTTAGCAGGCAATGATACTTTAAAAGATGATGAACTCTCAATTATCTGTTTGAACAATATTGGAATTGTAAAATCAAAAACTGATGATGGTGACAGCGCAATTCACTATTTTGAAAAATCGTTAAAACTTGCTGAAAATTATCCAGATCAGGTTCTTTACTCAAGAACTCTTTTTTTATTGGGTGAGGAGTACTTTAAAAGAAACATGTTCGCAAAAGCAAAACCATATCTTTTAAAATCATTTGAAATAGCTAATAAATTATCAATTTATGCCGAAAAAAGTGGCTCTTCGGATCTTTTACAACAAATTTATACAAAAGATGGGCAATACAAAAGCGCTTTATATTACGCCAATATGCACAAGCAGGCTTCTGACAGTTTAATTGAAAATGAGGCTAAAAGCGAGGTGATGAAGTTGCTGTTCGAACACAAAATCAAGCTTCAAGAGATAGATAAAAAAGAGCAAATTGAAAAACAAGATGCCGAGCACCGAAAAAGTGTATTTAAGTTTTATACAGTTACTTTCTTATTGATCATTGCTACTCTACTTAGTTTTATTATTATGTACCGAGCAAAACAAAAATCTAAATATGCCAAAGTAGAAAAAGAAAAGGCAAAACTTGAGGTCGAAAAAATGGAAAGAGAGCTTGAGCTAAGAAACTTTGAGGTTGTAGGCAAGGTTTTGTCTATTAATGAAAAAAATGAGTTTATTGATTCGACTGCAAAACTGCTTGATGAATTTTCACATAGTTTAGTACAAACAAAAAAGGCTGAATTAAAGACAATTATAAGGCAAATCAGGGAGCAAGAGGAGCAAAACCAGTGGGAGGAATTTTACTACTATTTTACAAAGGTATATTCAAAGTTTTTTGAGAAATTGGAGAAAGATTTTCCCGAACTAACTCTCAGTGAAAAAAGACTTTGCGCTTTTTTAAAACTTAATATGACTACAAAAGATATCGCTTCATTAACATATTTGAATTTTAAGAGTGTTGAAGTTGCCAGAACTCGCTTGCGAAGAAAGTTAAATTTAACTAACAGTAACATGAGCTTCTCTGAATTTTTCAGCAAATACAATTAGCAATCGAGTTAAAAGTTGCAAGCGGCGCACATGGTCGCTGAGCGGAGCGTTGTACAGGCGGTGTCTCATAAGTGCCCAACTGCTGTACTTCGACAAGCTCAGTGCACAGCCTTGTACATACTTCGACTATGCTCAGTACAACGCTTCGACTGCGCTCAGTACATCGCCTTCTAATACCAATTGTAATTTTAAAATAGTCCAATCTTTTTAAAATTCTACAATGGTAAATACAGATGTTACAGACATATAGTCCAAAAGAGTGACAACGAAGTTTGGACTATAGTGTATGTCCAATCGGTATAATTTCAAATATCTATTACCTCGAAAAATTATAGACTCATGAAACACGCAGTTCATTCTTCGTAATGTGCGTTAGAGGCTAATTTTTTCCCCTTTTGTAAAAATAGATGATTGATATTTTAAAAACAAATGATAGATTTGAACTTACCAAAAAATATAGTTTAACAAATCATTTTATGTAGAGAAATCGTTAATTATATACAATAATTGCTAACTGTTTAACGCCATAATTCTGTACAAAATGCGCCTACTTATTTCATTAATCATCACACTGAACTTATCAACACTATTCTCTCAAAGTATTAATGTTCAAGTTACTAACATTAGAAATAACAAAGGCAGTCTAGTTTTTGGAATTTTTAAAAATGAAGAGAATTATAAGAAAGAGACACACGACATTGAGAAATCTGTAAAAAAAGAAGATATTAAGGATGGCACCATAACCGTTACAATTCCGCTTAAAGCTGGTACTTACGGAGTAACACTCCTCGATGACGAAAACGATGACGGTAAAATGAAATACAATTTGGTAGGATTGCCCACTGAAGGATTTGGATTCTCTAACTACTACACAAGAGGATTTTCAAGACCAAAATTCGATCAATTTAAGATCGAAGTTAAGGAGACAGACAACGATACCGTTTTTATAAAATTGAGATATATATTTTAATTCCACTCCCTTTCACTTAGACTCCGTCTTTACAATGTTTTGAATTTCAGTTATATAATCTATCTGTTTTTAACTTTAAAAACTTTTGACTATCATTGTTAATTGTTTTGGACGACCACAAAGGGCGCTTTTACTTTCAACTTTATAAACTTTTAACTTTTAACTTCATCAATGGAGAAGGTTTTAATTAAAGGAAAAAACAGCGAATCAACTATATTAAT
>DAOOBP010000112.1:0-6320 GCA_035407925.1 Salinivirgaceae bacterium | reverse complement strand
TTGATAGTTATGATAATTGCATTTCTGTTTACCACAGTTGCAGCTAACGCAATTGCAATTGTTGGTTCAAACCCTGTTTCTGGAATGACTTTGATGACACTGATTATTGCTTCAATTGTACTTACATCAGTTGGACTTTCAGGCGAATCGGGAATGGTTGCAGCTCTGATAATTGGTGGTGTGGTTTGTACAGCTCTATCAATGGCTGGCGGATTTATATCAGACTTAAAAGTTGGATATTGGTTAGGATCATCACCATACAAACAGCAGACATGGAAATTCTTAGGAACTTTAGTTTCTGCCGCTACCGTGGGCGGAGTAATCATTTTATTAAATAAAACTTACGGTTTTACAGGCGAAGGCGCTTTGGTTGCACCACAAGCAAACGCAATGGCAGCAGTGATAGAACCGATGATGAGCGGAAATCCCGCTCCCTGGCTACTTTATGTGGCAGGCGCTTTCCTTGCACTAATACTAACTTTGATAAAAATTCCCGCTTTAGCATTTGCTTTGGGAATGTTTTTACCTATGGAACTTACCGCACCGTTATTAGTTGGTGGTGTGATAGCTCACATTGTATCGACAAGAAGTAAAGATGCTGCTGTGAACAAATCACGCAAAGAGCGCGGAACACTTATAGCATCAGGATTTATCGCAGGAGGAGCTTTAATGGGAGTTGTTAGCGCAATATTGAAATTTGGTGGTGTTGACCTTATCAATGAAGCATGGGCAAAATCAAATAGCGCAGAAATACTTGGTTTTGTGATGTTTATAGTACTTTGCGGATATTTGATTTGGGAGTCATTGAGAGCTAAGCCCGAAATTGAATAAAAATGCGGTGCCTCAGAAGCAACTGCTACGATTCGAAAGGCTCAGCGACCACGTTGTTTTTGACGGTTGCTGAGCTTGTCGAAGCACGCCCTCAATCTCAGCGCCTTGCATTTGGACACTTCTGAGACACCTTACAACTTTTCAGTTGAATGTTTTTTTAAACAGCTATTACATTAAAAATTAAACAATTATGATAAACAAACAATCACTTATCGACCGTTTTTTACGGTATGTAAAAATTGACACACAAAGTGACCCCACGGTTACTGACAAATTTCCGAGCGCCGAAAAACAACTTAACCTGTCGAATCTTTTGGTTAAAGAACTAAAGGAGTTAGGATTGTCGGACGTTTCGATTGACAAATATGGATACGTTATGGCTACTATTCCTGCAAACGTCTCTCATAAAGTTCCCACAATAGGATTTTTGGCACACGTCGATACCGCTCCTGACATGTCAGGAAAAGATGTTTCACCCAGATTTGTAGAAAATTACGATGGTAAGGATATTATACTAAATAAAGAGAACGGTGTAACCTTGTCGGTAAAAGATTTTCCGGAACTAAACAACTATAAAGGTCAAACACTTATCGTAACGGACGGAACAACCCTTTTAGGAGCAGACGATAAAGCCGGAATTGCCGAAATAATGAGCGCTGTGGAGTATATAATGAAAAACAAAGATTTCAAACACGGCGCTATTAAAATCGGCTTTACTGTTGACGAAGAGGTGGGACGAGGAGTCGATCACTTTGACGTTAAACGCTTTGCCGCCGACTACGCATACACTTTAGATGGTGGAGCAATTGGCGAAATTGAGTACGAAAACTTTAATGCTGCCGGAGCAAAAATAACCATACAGGGAAAAAATATTCACCCGGGTTATGCAAAAGATAAAATGATTAACTCAATGCAAGTTGCACACGAGTTCAACGCTATGCTACCGCCACAACAACGCCCCGAACACACCGCAGGTTACGAAGGTTTTTTCCATCTGATTGGAATTAATGGAACAGTAGAGAACACCACACTACAATATATCGTACGCAACCACGACCGCAGCATTTTCGAAGCACGTAAAAAGGCAATGCAAGAGATAACTGCCTATCTGAACAATAAGTATGGCGAAAAGGTTGTTACACTCAACCTTACCGACCAATATTACAATATGCGCGAAAAGGTAGAGCCTGTGTATCATGTTATTGAGCTTGCAACAAAAGCTATGGAAGCCGTAGGAGTTAAACCCAAAATAAAACCAATACGTGGAGGCACTGATGGCGCGCGGCTATCTTATATGGGACTTCCTTGCCCCAACTTGTTTGCAGGAGGAGAGAATTTTCACGGAAGATATGAATATGTTGCCGTTGAAAGCATGATTAAAGCTACCGAAGTGATATTAAAGATTATTGAGCTTTACGCTAAAAAATAGATAGCGGTAGTGGCTTGGGTCTCCACACGATACGAAAAACTTATAAAAAATCGAATAATTTGAGTAACTTTGTGTAAATCGGAATTGGAATGAAAACAGACCATAAAATAATAAATGGAGACAGCAGACAAATGACCGAGCTGCCCGACAATTCGGTACATTTGGCAATTACTTCACCTCCATACTGGCAACTTAAAGATTATGGAACTGACAATCAAATCGGTTTCCACGACAGTTATGAAAATTATATCAACAACCTGAATTTAGTCTGGAAAGAGTGCTATCGCACACTTCACAATGGCTGTAGGTTGTGTGTAAACATTGGAGATCAATTTGCGAGAGCTGTTTACTACGGACGTTATAAAGTAATACCTATTCGTGAAGAAATCATAAAGTTCTGCGAGAACATAGGATTTGACTATATGGGGGCTATCATTTGGCAAAAGGTGACAACTTCTAATACTACAGGTGGTGGCGTTCAAATGGGTTCATATCCATATCCAAGAAACGGTATTTTGAAACTAGATTATGAATTTATTTTAGTTTTTAAAAAATTAGGCGCTGCACCAAAACCAACGAAAGAACAGAAAGAACTCTCTAAAATGACTGCAGAAGAATGGAACACAAACTTTGCAGGACATTGGAATTTTGCAGGAGCAAGACAAAATGGACATATTGCAATGTTCCCTGAAGAATTACCAAGCCGACTGATAAAAATGTTTTCATTTGTTGGTGAAACCATACTTGACCCATTTTTGGGAAGCGGTACAACAGCATTAGCTGCTAAAAAGTTAGGTAGAAATTCTGTTGGCTTTGAAATCAACGCAGAATTTATCCCATTTATAAAGGAAAAATTGGAAGTTAACCAAAAAGATATTTATGAAACAACATACGAATTTCTAACACAAGAGAAACATGAGATTGATTTTGAAAAAGAGATCAAAAAATTGCCTTACATATTCAAAGACCCTCATGAATTAGATAAGAAAATTGATTTAAAAAAGTTGCAATTCGGCTCAGTAATAGACAAATACAGTTCAACTCAGCGTGAAGAACTTTTTACGGTTAAAGAGGTCATTAGCCCAGAATTAATTAAACTTAATAATGACTTAATTATAAAACTTATTGGTATCAAGGAAGACCCCAAAACAGATGGTAAAGCAACTTCATTTCTAATTGAAAAAACCAAAGGGAAAAAGGTATTTCTAAGATATGACAATGTTAAATACAACAAAGAAAACCACTTGCTTTGCTATTTATACTTGGAGAATAAAACTTTTATAAATGCTCATTTAATCAAAAATGGGTTGGTGCAAGTGGACAACGAAGTTGACTTCAAATACAAGGATAAATTTTTAAATCTTTTACAGCAGTATAATGGCTAAAGAATGGATTTTAAATAGTGCGATGAACCGCTTCCAACTTAATTTTAAAAGAAATGTTGGACCAACTTCCGAATCTATAAGAAAATGTTCACCCAAAACACTTGAAGAATGGCGAGAATACTACTTCTCCAACGTTAAACCTAAGGAACATATTGAAGAATTAGGAAAAAAGCTTTATGTTAAAATAACGGAAGTTATTCAGTCGGAAGTTGCTGATATAACAGAGCAAGACTGTATAGACTACATGATGCAACTCGTTATTGACAGAACATTTGATGGTTATATGACAGAAATACAAACTATTTACGGACAATTACAAAATATATTGAAAGTTCCTATTCAACCGGCGCCAGACGAATGGGATAGATTATTCAATGTTGATTTCTTTATACAAGTCGGAGATAAGCATATTGGTCTTCAAATTAAACCAGTAAATAGTGGAATTCAATTACCTGAAATTTTTAAAGAGTACGGTTTACAAGCCGAAACACATAAGAAATTTACGGAAGTATTTGGAGGCAAAGTGTTTTATTTATTTTCATCAAAAATAGGAGATAAAAAAGAGATTCAAAACAAAGAGGTAATTGATGAAATTAGGCAAGAAATTATCCGACTAAAAAACTGTTAAAGCCGTATGTTTCCAACAATTCACTAAAGCACATACATTCAACCAATAGCCACTGTTTTTTGTTCTAACAAATATAATTTTTTTAGCATAAAATTTGCAAGATAAATTGTTGATTGTTATTTTTACGCATTCTAAATAAACAGTTGAAAAATTGTTACTTTTGTAAAAAATTTAACATGAAGCTTTCGGAATTAAAAACAGGCGAAACGGCAGTTATTGTAAAGATTAGAGGGTACGGCGAATTTCGTCACCGAATTACCGAAATGGGCTTTGTAAAAGGCAAAGAAGTTTATGTGGTTAAACACGCCCCACTCCGCGACCCAATTGAATACAGGGTTATGGGCTACGACGTTTCGCTAAGACACACCGAAGCCGATTTAATAGAAGTAGCAAAGATTGATGAGCCTGGATATCAACAAAAAGCAGGACAATTCGAAATAATTGACCGTGAAGAACTAAAAAAAGGTCTTGTTAAAAAAGGAAAAAACATTCATGTTGCTTTTGTAGGCAACCCAAATGCCGGGAAAACGACCCTTTTTAATGCACTCAGTGGCTCGCACGAAAAGGTTGGCAACTACGGTGGTGTTACCGTTGACCTAAAACAGACCGTTTCACATTTTAACGACTATACTATTACATTTGTCGATCTGCCCGGAACTTACAGCCTATCGGCATATTCGCAAGAGGAGGTATTTGTACGTAACTATATTTTTAATAAAAAACCCGATATCGTAGTCAACGTAGTTGATTCGGGTAATTTTGAACGAAATCTTTATCTCACCACACAACTAATCGACATGGATATAAAAGTCATCATGGCTTTAAACATGTACGATGAGATGATAATAAAGGGTGCAAAACTTGATAGGCAAAACCTGTCGCAAATGCTTGGTATTCCAATGATACCTACCGTTGGACATAAAGGCAAAGGAATAACTAAACTTATGCAAAAAATAGTTGATGTTTATGAGGATAAAGACCCGATAGTCAGACATATACACATTCACTACGGTGCAGAGGTTGAAAAAGCAATTGAAAGTATAGAGCCTTTAATAAATGAAAATAGAGATATTATTGCTCACAGGTCGCCCCGCTACTTGGCTATCAGGGCATTAGAATCAGACGCCTTAGTTAGAGGAATTTTATCTAAAGCTGAAAATTTTGAGGATATTCATAAAGTTACGAAAGAAAACGCTAAAAGAATTGAAAACCTCTACACCGAAAAAATCGAAACTATAATTGCCGATGCTCGATACGGCTTTATTTCCGGAGCATTGCGTGAAACATATAAACAGACACAACAAAACAGAAGACAACTAACCGATTCGATTGACGCTGTTTTAACACACAGATTTTTTGGTTTCCCCATATTTTTTGCATTTATGTTTATAATGTTCTATGCAACATTCAATTTGGGCGAATATCCCGTAGGGTGGATTGAATTGGCTGTTAGTTGGATTAACGGTATAGTTTCAAATATCTTGCCCGATGGCTCTTTCAAGGATTTATTAACCGACGGAGTAATTAGTGGAGTTGGAAGTGTTTTGGTGTTTTTGCCTAACATTTTAATACTATTCTTTTTTATTTCGTTTATGGAAGATACCGGCTATATGGCTCGTGCAGCATTTATTATGGATAAAATAATGCACAAGATGGGGCTACATGGAAAGAGTTTCATATCGCTTCTTATGGGTTTTGGGTGCAATGTTCCTGCTATTTTGAGTACACGAATGCTAGAAAATAAAAATGACCGTATCCTTACAATGTTAATCAATCCGTTTATGTCTTGCAGTGCGCGGCTTCCTGTGTATATATTGATTATTGGAGCTTTTTTTCCAAAATATCCTGCACTTATGCTGATGGGGATATATCTGTTTGGAATATTATTGGCAGTTGTGACAGCTATTATTTTCAAAAAAACTCTGTTTAAACAAAAAGAGGCTCCTTTTGTAATGGAGCTTCCTCCATATCGTATGCCAACAGCGAGGGTTGTTTTAAGAAATATGTGGAACAAAAGCTACGAGTATATAAGAAAAGTAGGTGGAAC
>DAOOBP010000111.1:0-6384 GCA_035407925.1 Salinivirgaceae bacterium | reverse complement strand
AGACGCATGCATTGTGTCTATACACCCAAATCTCTCACACCATCACGTTCAACGCATCATTAATTGTTTTTTTGTCATGTACTAAGTCATTTGTCTTTAATTACTAATCGACTTCCGTCCGCAAGCTCTCCGTCGTGTGCTACACTATTACCGTAAATATCTTCCACTTCAGGCAATGGCGAAGGCACTTTTTGTTTTTGCCAGGAGTAATAAGCACGTATAGCGTCTGCAACAGTGGCGCCCTGAAAAACAGTTATCTCTATTTTATTTACTGTTACTTGCATTAATATTCTACTTTTTGTTTAAATCTTCTGACTTTTAGACACACCATCAATTAATTTGGAAAAATCAACAGCATTTTTTGGTGTAATAACAGATTTTCCTGTCCTAGCCTCAATATCCTTTCGTGCATTTCCTGCTACAGTTCCACCCTCTTTAGCTACGGCTTTATTTTCCTCTAATCCACGGGGATTCTTTGTTTGAGTCAATTCCGTAGTAGTCGCCTCTGCAAGCATATTGAAGACTAATTCGAGGGTTGACATGTTGTCACGCAAGTTTTCTTTTTTGAAATTTTTAAAATCTTTGTATTGACGTGTAGTCATGCCCGACCACGCCATAGAAATCTCATTCGTAAGAATTGCAAACTCAACACTATCCTTTGTACCGTGATCCTGCCAAGCATCTGTTAATTCTTTTCTTACCTGAATGGCTTGCAGTCGTTGATTAATCCATTCTCTTGAATAGCCTTTTTGTAAATACGTTTGCAATGCTCTTTCAATCGTAAGCTCAGGATCGATGATTTCATCAACACGTTCTTTGCCAACTTCGGCTAACCACATTTTAAATGGCTCAGCTTTTGGGGATGGAATAGATTGAATAATACGGAAAATTCCCTGCATATCAGCGACATCGGTACTGTATTTCTTACCGTCTGAAGACTCTAATTTCAGTTGTCGACAAAATGTCGACAACTCAGATTTTTCTTCTTCACTCATCCTTTTCTTTACTCTATACCAGTAATCTCTCGGATTAGCGCTATCAGTTAGTACTCCGACTACATCTACTACTGAAAAGTACCACTCTTCCTTTTCATTGTCCCATACAGAGCGAATCTCTTTATTTTCGTATAACTTTATCGCATTCATAACTATACAGTTAAAAGTTGAAAGTTAAAAGTTTATAAGAGCTTGTAAAATATCTCAACTACATCTAAAATGGCGATGTGTATCTGCTATATTCGCTTTCTTTGTCCACAATGAGCTTATCTCCCGATTGTCGAATGAAGAATGTAGTGGTTGATTCAGCCGCTAAATCATTTATTAAGAATATGTACGATTCGCCATGTTGGAACACAGCAGAAATGTCTGGTGGCATAAACTGCCCTTCGTCGTCAACATGCCATACGCTCAAGCTAAATCCGCGATTACCTTCAATTTTGGCAGGGAATTCGGCATAAGCACGTTTTCCGTCTGCCGTTTCACTCATATATACGCCTAAAGCTTGATCTCCCATATTTTCAAATTGCACTGAAAAGAAGCTATTTTGACCGTTTTCGCCGTAGGCGATTACCTTTTGTATATTCATCACTTTTCTTCCAAACTGCTTTTCCAGTGCGTTGATAGTGTTTTCACTTGCTTCGCCAACTCCTTCTAATCGCCTGAACGACAGGTGTTTATTCTCATCTAAAAAACTCTGATTGACAAGCAATATCGTTTCCCACACCGCAGCGTACTCATTTGCATCGGGTGGCAATATGTTGCCGTCCAAATTCTCAAATATTGCGCCGCAAAGATTGTCGAAGTTTTCGTAACTCTCTCTGTAAATGTCGTTCTCCTCGTCTCTGGGTTGTTTGCTTATGAGTTTTATGCGATATATTTTACCATTGTGTATGGCAAATTTAAGCTCGTTGAAGGAATCGATTTCGCTCGATTCTTCTTCTAACCTGACAAGAAACTTACTTCCAACTTTGTTGCTGATAGCAAATTGATAAAGTGCAGGCTGTGCCGATTGTGTTTCGGCTTCGCTTAATTCAGTCGTTTGTTCAGTTGTCTGTTCCTTACTGTTTGTTTGTCCTCCTCCGCAGCTCAATAGCGCAAACAGTGGAAGAAATATCAAAAATTTTATCATTTTTGGGGTTTATGGATATTATTTACACAAATTACTATTGAATACCTGGCATTTTAGAAGCATATTTTATTATACCACTTGGAATAATGGTCATTACAGGACATTTTGCAGCATTAACAATATCTGCTGCAAATGAACCTAATAGAAATCCTATTATTTCAGGCTGCTGATGCGTGGTTAACAATATCATACCTGGATTTTTTTCTGAGTAATTCAACATTTTCTGCTTTCGGGATTTTCCACTGTACTGGATAACTTCGCCTGTACATGCCATTTCTCTTGAGGCAATATACTCTACCACCAATGCCATTTGATTTTTCAAATTAGTTATTACTCGCTCATCGGAAGTTGAGACAACCGAAACGGCTTTTATAGTTGAGCCTAACAGTTGGGCTACTCTAATGGCAAGAGGAACTTTCTCTCGCGTCTCTTTTGCTAAATCTAATGGAAGAATTAAATTGCTAAAATTATCTGTTTCACTGCCTACTTTAACTGTAATTACAGGAATATCAGATTCTGCCACAACTCTAAGAGCATTACTACCAATTATTTTCTTTTTTATATTACTGGAGGCAGTCGTTCCCATGACGATACTGTCGGCTTCTATTTTTTTGGATATTGATAAAATGGTATCGCAAAGTTTTCCAAATTCCACGAGTGTCGAAAACTGCTCTGCTTTAATTTTTTCGACTTTAGAGAGCAATTTAAGTTTTTCATGGATTTTTTTAACATACATCTTTTTTTCACTGTCATCAAAAATATTCCATGGTGGGATATTTTCTCTAACCACGTGCAATGCGATAATTTTAACATTTCTGCCTTGTGCAATATATTTTGCCTGTCTTAGTCCAGAAAAGGATTGATCGGAAAAATCGATCGGAACTAATATTTTAATAGTGGATTGATTCATTTTTTTTATTAGCTTTGAGATTTATTTCTACAAATCTACAAAATTATGAAACAAATACAACAATCTGAATTAATTTTAAATCCTGACGGGAGCATTTACCATCTAAATCTTTTGCCCGAAGATATTTCTGATTTAATAATTCTCGTAGGCGACCAAGATAGAGTGCCTGCTGTTTCTCATTTTTTCGATACTATTGAAGTGAAAAAACAGAATCGTGAATTTAGAACACACACAGGGACATACAAAAAACGCCGAATATCTGTAGTTTCGACAGGAATAGGCACTGATAATATTGACATAATAATCAACGAGTTAGACGCTTTGGTTAACATCAACCTAAAAACAAGAGAGGTAAAATCCGAGCACAAGACTCTCAATTTTATCAGAATTGGAACTTCGGGTGCACTACAGCCTGATATACCTGTAAACACTCCTGTTGCTGCCGCCATTGGGTGCGGTTTCGACGGTTTATTAAATTTTTATGCCGATAGAAATAAAGTTAGTTCACTTACATTAGAAAATGCTTTCTTAGAGCATATGAAGTGGAATAGGCTGTTAGCGACGCCTTATTTTGTTGAAGCATCTGATTATCTTCTCGATAAAGTTGCTTTCGACATGGTTCAAGGCATAACTATTTCAGCGCCTGGCTTCTATGGACCTCAAGGACGTGTCTTGCGGCTTCCGATTGCAGACAGTAATATTAATGACAAAATAGCCTCTTTTTCATGCGATTCTAACAAAATCACAAATTACGAAATGGAGTGCAGCGCTATTTATGGCTTATCTAAATTGCTAAACCACAATGCGTTGACAATTTGCAACATCATTGCAAACCGACAACGAGGCGAGTATAGCTCTGATTATAAACAACATATCGTTAAATTGATAAAAACGGTACTTGACAGATTTACAGCATAGTGCATCATATAACAAAGCAATGGACTTTGACACAATTTTTGATGTTATTAATTCAATGCAATAATTTTACCTATAGTTTTAATTAAAAACAGAATCTGACATCTTGCCTATGTGTAAATTCTCTATTTCTTGAACTATTTATGGTTGTTAATATATTAACACAAAGAAAGTAGTCGTTTTGGCGTTAATTAAGTGAAAATTAAGAGTATGGTATCACGCAAAGTATGGTATAGGAAATATAAATCAACAATTCTCCAATTTGTACTTGTTGCGATTACAACAAGCGTAATTTTTGTTTTACTTCCCAGTGAACGTTCGTTTAGATACGAGTTTAGAGAAGGTGCTCCTTGGTTTGACGAAGATTTAATTGCACCGTTTAATTTTCCGATATATAAAACTGAAGCCGAATTAGCAAGAGAGAGAGATAGTTTAGATAAACATTATCCGCTGTTTTTCAGTATCGACACTATAAAAATAACAAGTTCTATTAGGGTTTTACATAATCAAATTCATAAGGCGTTGCGTTTAATCAAAAACCAGAGACTTGCTGATGTTCCCGAAGATATTGATTCTGTGATTAATCTTTTAGTAACAAATTTTCAGTTATATCTAATAAACGGAGTAACCGACACCGCTTTTACAGGAGACAACTTGAACAGGAGTGTTATAATTATGAATAACAATCTTGCAAGTGAATACTTAGGCAAAGAGGTGCCACGAAAGAGACTTGGAACGTTCCAGTTTAAAAAAATGGCTCAGAGTGTCTGTGGTACTAAACCTTGGGTAGAGACGATGACAAGACTGATTCCCCAATCATTAACTCAAGTATCTTCGGTTGACTTCGACTCTGTTCTCACTAAAATGAACCTACAACGAATGCAAGAGGAGATGTCACTTTCTCGTGGCATGGTACAAAAAGGACAACGCATTGTTAGCAGAGGAGACGTTATTACCCAAAAAGAGTTTATTGTTTTAGAATCACTGAAAGCCGAATATAAAAGTCGAGGAAGGCAGGATTCTACTCAAATATGGCTTTTTGTCGGTCGTTTTTTAACTTCACTAATTTCTGCACTACTGCTAATATCTTTTATGGTTTATTTTAGAAAAGAGCTTCTGCAGTATAATTCAAAATTAGTATTTGTTGTTTTCTTATCTCTTATTTCACTTACTGTTGCACACTTTATTTCCAAAAGTGAAAGCATTGATATTTATCTTATTCCATTTGCTGTTATTCCTATTATCATAAGGGTGTTTTTTGATGCTCGCTTCGCAATATTCATCTATTCAGCTCTCACTGTCATAACAGGTTTGTTTTTACCAAATCCTTACGAGTTTGTATTTACACAGTTTATTGTTGGAATTGTTGCTGTTTTTTCTCTTAAATCTATTTACAAACGAAGTCAAATTTTTTCTGCTGCATTCGCTGTTTTTGCAGCTTATTCATTGATTTACATATCAATGTCGCTAATGCAAGACGGCGATTTGTCAAAAATTGATTGGATAAGGTTTGCATGGTTTGGCGGAAATTCTCTTCTGGTTTTATGGAGTTATCCTCTAATATACCTGTTTGAAAAAATATTTGGATTTTTGTCAGACGTTACTTTAGTCGAGCTTTCAGAATCGAACAATCCTTTACTTAGAAAATTTAACGAGTTGGCTCCCGGCACTTTCCAACACTCATTACAAGTTGCTAATTTGGCAGAAAGCGTTATCCTAAAAATTGGAGGAAACCCTTTGCTTGCAAGAACAGGCGCAATGTACCACGATATTGGCAAAATGCACATGCCACAATATTTTATTGAAAATCAGTTTAGTGGATATAACCCGCACTCTAAACTTTCATTTGAAGAGAGTGCAAAAATTATTATTTCACATGTTGAAAAGGGTGTCGAGACAGCGAAAAAAAACAATCTGCCAAAACCAATTATCGATTTTATTAAAACTCATCACGGTGACGGCATTGTACAATACTTTTATCGTTCACAACTAAACCTTAAGCCTGACGAAAAAACAGATGTTAAAAAATTTCAGTATCAAGGTCCAACACCTTCATCTAAAGAGATGGCAGTTGTGATGTTAGCCGATTCGGTTGAAGCTGCAAGCAGAAGCCTTAAGGCTGTTACCGAAGAGTCGGTAGATGAGTTGATTGAGAAAACTGTAAACGGCATAATAAATGCAAAACAGCTACGACACGCAGATATTACGTTTAATGACATCACTTTAGCTAAAGAGATTTTTAAAAATAAACTGTTTAATATTTACCACGCCAGAATCGAATATCCCGAAAATATACAGGAACAACACGACAATTAGGCTTTGGCGTGCCTTTTGTTGTTAGTTACTACATATTTTGTTAGTTACTAAATATCTTAGCACATGACAAAAAAACAATTAATGATGCGTTGAACGTGATGGTGTGTGTGATTTGG
>DAOOBP010000110.1:0-6402 GCA_035407925.1 Salinivirgaceae bacterium | reverse complement strand
ACAAAATGTGAATTAAAAAATATAGATCATCTTGCCTATCCAACCAACACTTAAATTCAGCTACTTTTCGAAGAACTATAGTGATTCTTACTAATATCTAGTATATCAACACCTTCAACGCAATACCATTTGTTGTTTTAACAAAATAGACTCCATTTGAAAAATTCGCAACATCAATATAAGAGGTTTCAGAACTAATAGTTTTACTATATAGCTTTTCCCCTCTAATTGAATATATTTCAACTGTTTGTCCAATACATTCAGGGTTAAGTGAAACCACAAGCCTATTGTAATCGCGTTGATAAAATGCGAAAAACCCATTTGATAAGCTTTGCTCTATACCCACAGGCTCTTTAATTTCAACTATTGTGCTACTTTGGATCTGTCCAAGTCCGTAATCTAAAATAAATGTGATATTCTCTTCACCGTGCCATAAATCGTTTGCACCCTGAAAAGTAATAATCCAACCGGTTTTGAAAACTTCTATATTCGAATTTCCTTCCCAGCTTAAATTCAAATTATCAAAATTTATCGCAGTGATATATTCTGTGAAATCAACATGCAACAATGTAGCCTGTTCAAACTCAAATCGCTCTGGTAAGTTCATTATTGGTTCATACTGATAGTCCACTTTGATTAATTTAAAGTCGTCAAAATAAAAACCATCGTGATTTACAGACCCATCGCTATCGAGTATGAAACGTATATAAATTATTTTCCCCAAATATTCCTCCAATGATACATTCTCTTTAACCCAACCATTTTCTCCATCATATACAGGTTTCCCAAGATCTTGATTATTTGTCCCACTGTGAGTATATAAGCCTTCAAGAGGTATCCATTGTGCATTGTTTTCAGAAACCTGAAACTGAGCATAATCATATTTTCTTTCAATTTGCCATTTTGCCCAAAACTCAACACCTGCATATGCTGCGTTACTCAGATCTACTGAATTTTTATAGTTAATAGTTGTCGTTGTATTGCTTGGATAATTTCCATTGGGCGAATCGGTAATTGATTTTGTGGGTGAATGATAACTTGAAGTTGTGGTATTCCAAGAAGTCGAAACCCAATTATCCATAGTTTCACAATTATCGTCAATCTCGACAATAGTCTCTCCGTAAAGTTTTGTTATAGTATCGGTTTTAACGTATAATCCGTTATTTACATGAACAGCAAAAACTACTCTTGAGCCCTGCGCAATATTTTCTTTCAAACTTAACTGAATTGAACCACTATCCTCGTCTAATATGCTCATATTACTAAACGTTAAGGAATCACCAACTGAAAGTATATTGTTTGAAACAGGCGTTATTGAAACTGAAAAATTTGCACTTTCAACCCAACCTAATGATTTCAGATTAAACGTAAAATCATATATGTGCGAATCTATAGTTAAATCAGAAAGATCAATTATTTCGGCATAAGCAAGTGCAAAGCGCATGATGTACAAATTCATTTCAGTGTGTCCTGCACAAATTGCTTCTATTTTATTCATAGCGGGCCAGAAACCGTCAGCAGGACTTCCTGCCTCAGGAGTGAATGACAATATTTTATTTTTTGTTGTTTGCTCGCCATAAAACCAGTCGTCACTACCACCATTAGAGAGATAACTAAGTGTTTGATAGCATGTTCCATACTCATATCCGTTTTGTTTTGTCATTCGTTTGGCATACTCTACAAAGACAGATGAGTCTGGGGTTAAGATATTTTCATAACCCCAAGGATAAATCAGTATATCGCTATAAGTATGATTGTTGAGCGCTAACTTAAATTGACGCGATTCGCAGAAATATTTTATATTTTGTGTCTCTGGCTCACTAAAAGGAGCTGTACCTCGATACGTTTCTGCACTTCCGTTAGGCGATGATCCGTAGTTGTCGTAACCCCACATATATCCAAAATTCCTGTTCAAGTCCACACCCATTGATCCTCCATTATTGCGACGATTTTTTCGCCACATGCCGCCCCCATTAGGATTATTTATTTCATTGTAAACATACCCGTCTGGATTAACACAGGGAATGAAATATATCTCCAAATTATCAACTAAAGCTTTTATTTCTGGGTTTGTATTGTAATTTTCTAACAAATACCACATTTGAAAAAGCATTTGCTGCATTCCGGCAGGCTCTCGCGCATGTGTCAGTGCGTTATATAATACTTTTGGCTTATCTTGATCTACATCAGGATTGTTTGAAATACGTACCCAATGTATAGGTCGTCCTTCAATAGTCGGTAATAAGGGACTGACAATATTTTTTGCCGATATTAAATTTGGAAAAAGATTTCGCATTTTGTCGAGTTCTGCAAGTATTTCACTATAACTGTGATAACCTCCAAGTGTTCCGAGCGTGAAATTTACAGGTGTTACAACACCATCTATGTTACGATTTGCATTTCTCATCTCAAGATTCATCTCATCAACGTTAAATCCTTTGTTACGATTTACGTAATAAGACTCTAAATCATCGACAAGAACTTCAGTTTCGATACCTATTTCTTTAATCTTAGCAAAATCTTGTTCCGATAACTCTGTAATAAAATAGTTCCCGGGTTTCAACTCAGTACTTTCAAGAGTCAATCCATTAAGCATTAATGCATTATAATGTTCGGTTGTCTTTGCAAAGACTTTAACTCTCAAATATTTTTGACTCTGACCTGATAGAAACAGTGCTTGAGTCAATAAAAGCAGAATACATAAAAATTTTCTCATTTCATTTTTTATTAATATTTAATATATTAATACCTTTAACGCAATACCATTTGTTGTTTTAACAAAATAAACTCCATTTGAAAAATTCGCAACATCAATATAAGAGGTTTCAGAACTAATAGTTTTACTATATAGCTTTTCCCCTCTAATTGAATATATTTCAACTGTTTGTCCAATACATTCAGGGTTAAGTGAAACCACAAGCCTATTGTAATCGCGTTGATAAAATGCGAAAAACCCATTTGATAAGCTTTGCTCTATACCCACAGGCTCTTTAATTTCAACTATTGTGCTACTTTGGATTTGTCCGGATCCATAATCTAAAATAAATGTGATATTCTCTTCGCCGAGCCATGTGTCGTTTGCACCTTTAAAAGTAATAATCCAATCGGTTTTGGAAACTTCTATATTTGAATTTCCTTCCCAACTCAAGTTCAAATTATCAAAATTTAATGTGGCGATATATTCTGTGAAATCAACATGCAACGATGTAGCTTGTTCGAACTCAAATCTCTCTGGTAAGTTCATTGTTGGTTCAAGCTGATAATCCATTTTCATTAATTTAAAGTCATCAAAATAGAAGCCATCGAGACTTACTAAATCATCGCTAACGAGTATGAAGCGTAGATAAATTGTTTTTCCTAAATATTCCTCCAAAGAAATATATTCTTTAACCCAGTCACTTGATCCATCATATACAGGTTTCCCCGGATCTTGATCTTCTGTCCCACTGTGAGTATATAAGCCTTCAAGGGGTACCCATTGCTCATTATTTTCAGAAACCTGAAGCTGAACATAATCAAAGTTTTTTTCAATTGTCCATTTAGCCCAAAACTCGATATTAGCATATGAAGAATTGCCAAGATCTATCGGATTTTTGTAATTAATGGTTGTCATTGCGTTGGTTGGATAATTCCCGTTAGGCGAATCGGTAATTGATTTTGTGGGAGAATGATAACTTAAAATTGTGGTATTCCATGTCTCTGAAATCCAATTATCCATAGTTTCACAATTATCATCAACAACAGCAATAAGCTCTCCGTAAAATTTTGTTATGGTATCGGTTTGAACATATACACCATTGTTTACATGAACAGCAAAAACTACTCTTGAGCCCATCGTAGTATTTCCTTTCAAACTTAACTGAATTGAACCACTCTCCTCGTCTAAGACATTCATATTGCTGAACATTAAGGAGTCTCCAACTGAAAGTATATTGCTTGAAACAGGCGTTATTGAAACTGAAAAATTGGCGTTTTCAACCCAACCTAATGATTTTAAATTAAATGTAAAATCATATGTGTGCGAATCTATAATTAAATCAGAAATATCAGTAATTTCAGAATAAGGAAGTGCAAAGCGCATGATGTACAAATTCATTTCAGTGTGTCCCGCACAAAGTGCTTCTATTTTATCCATTGCGGGCCAAAAACCATCAATAGGATTTCCTGCCTCAGGAGTGAATGCCAATACTTTATTTTTTGTTGTTTGCTCGCCATAAAACCAGTCGTCACTATCGCCATTAGTTAGATAAAAAAGTGTTTGATAACATGTACCGTAGATATATCCGTTCTGTTTTGTCATTCGTTTGGCATACTCTATAAAGACAGTGGAGTCGGGGGTTAAGATGTTTTCATAACCCCAAGGATAAATCAGTATGTCGCTGTAAGTATGATTGTTAAGCGCTAGTTGAAATTGACGCGATTCACAAAAATATTTTATATTTTGTGTCTCTGGCTCACTAAAAGGAGCTGTTCCACGATACGTTTCTGAAGTTCCGGTAGGTGATGACCCCAAATTATCGTATCCCCACATATATCCAAAATTTCTGTTCAAGTCCACACCAATTGAACCATCACCATTATTGCGACGATTTTTTCGCCACATGCCGCCCCCATTAGGATTATTTATTTCATTGTAAACATACCCGTCTGGATTAACACAGGGAATGAAATATATCTCCAAATTATCAACTAAAGCTTTTATTTCTGGGTTTGTATTGTAATTTTCTAACAAATACCACATTTGAAAAAGCATTTGCTGCATTCCGGCAGGCTCGCGCGCATGTGTTAATGCGTTATATAATACTTTTGGCTTATCTTGATCAACGTCAGGATTGTTTGAAATACGTACCCAGTGTATAGGTCGTCCTTCAATAGTCGTTAATGAGGGATTGACAATATTTTTCGCTGATATTAAATTTGGGAAAAGATTTCGCATTTTGTCGAGTTCTGC
Organism: Salinivirgaceae bacterium; assembly: GCA_035407925.1. GTDB lineage: Bacteria > Bacteroidota > Bacteroidia > Bacteroidales > Salinivirgaceae > JAAYQU01. The sequence goes on along the minus strand of DAOOBP010000110.1, from coordinate 1,451 downwards.
AAGTATTTCACTATAACTGTGGTAACCTCCAAGTGTTCCGAGCGTGAAATTTACAGGTGTTACAACTCCACCTATGTTACGATTAGCATTTCTCATCTCAAGATTCATCTCTTCTACGTTAAATCCTTTGTTACGATTTACGTAATAAGATTCTAAATCGTCAACAAGAATTTCAGTTTCTATGCCTATTTCTTTAATCTTAGCAAAATCTTGTTCCGATAACTCTGTAATAAAGTAGTTACCGGGTTTCGACTTAGCACTTTCAAAAGCCAACCCATTAAGCATTAATGCATTATAATGTTCGGTCGTCTTTGCAAAGACTTTAACTCTCAAATATTTTTGACTCTGACCTGATAGAAACAGTGTTTGAGTCAATAAAAACAGAATAAATAAATTTTTTCTCATTTCATTTTTTATTAATTGGTTATCAGTAATATATAATACCGATTAGACATCTACTATAGTCTAAACTTCGTTATCTCTCTTTTGGACTATGTGTCTGTAACATCAGCATTTAGCCCTAACTCCGCTCTATGCGTAGTCTGGGGTGAACAATGCGAAAAAAGAAAAGGAACAGTACTCTCATATCTGTATCAATTAGCAATTAACAATCAAGTTAAAAGGTAAAAGTTGAAAGTAAAAAGTACTTTCTCCTTTTACCTTTTTCCTTGTAACTTTAAGTTAGTATATCAACACCTTTAACGCAATACCATTCGTTGTTTTAACAAAATAAATTCCATTTGAAAAATTCGCAACATCAATATAAGAAGTTTCAGAATTAATAGTTTTACTATATAGCTTTTCCCCTCTAATTGAATATATTTCAACTGTTTGTCCAATACATTCAGGGTTAAGTGAAACCACAAGCCTATTGTAATCGCGTTGATAAAATGCGAAAAACCCATTTGATAAGCTTTGCTCTATACCCACAGGCTCTTTAATTTCAACTATTGTGCTACTTTGGATTTGTCCGGATCCATAATCTAAAATAAATGTGATATTCTCTTCGCCGAGCCATGTGTCGTTTGCACCTTTAAAAGTAATAATCCAATCGGTTTTGGAAACTTCTATATTTGAATTTCCTTCCCAACTCAAGTTCAAATTATCAAAATTTAATGTGGCGATATATTCTGTGAAATCAACATGCAACGATGTTGCTTGCTCAAACTCAAATCGTTCTGGTAAGTTCATTGTTGGTTCAAGCTGATAATCAACTTTAACTAATTTAAAGTCATCGAAATAGAAGCCATCAAGATTTAATAAATTATCGCTAACAAGTATGAAGCGCAGATAAATTGTTTTTCCCAAATATTTCTCCAAAGATATATTTTCTTTAACCCAGTCACTATTTCCATCATATATCGGTTTCCCCGGATCTTGATCTTCTGTCCCACTCTGAGTATATAAGCCTTCGAGGGGTATCCATTGCTCATTATTTTCAGAAACCTGAA
>DAOOBP010000109.1:0-6425 GCA_035407925.1 Salinivirgaceae bacterium | reverse complement strand
ATCAGGATTATCAATTGCCACGACTTTTAAGTCGTGGATAGGAATTACCTCATTGCCACAAAGGGCTTTAGCCCAAATTTATTATAATATTAACTTTACCCCCTTCAGATTTTTATTATTTTGTTATGTATAAAACTGGTGACACCAAAAAAATGATTTTACCCCCAAACTTCTAGCAAATAAATGTGGGTTAAACCTTGGAAGGCGCGGGGAAAAATTCCGAAATCCTTTAATCCTTTAATCCTTTAATCCTAGTCAATTTTCAATTTGTGACTTCCGCCTTTTTTTGCCTTCCGCCCTCCGCCTTCAAGTTAACCCCGAAGGGGTGACATTATAAAGTTAGAAATACGAAGTTAGAAATAAAAAATATTGTAATATATATCATAAACACTTGATAATCAATTGTATCAATAGCCCCAACAATTTAAAATATCATTTTCTTTTTTTATATCATTTTGCATATAAATTCCCATTTTTACGAAAAATAGTTGTAATTGCATATAATTGTAACATTGAATTATTGCATAAAAAACGTTTTAACTTGCTGGTAACTTGCTTTTATTATTAATGTCTGTTTATAAATCATTGATCTTATGGTAAGTATGGATGTTTTTTAACTTGCCTGTAACTTGCCAATAATATTGAAAGACTACACCCAATCAAAGAAAAAAGATAAAGTGGTGTAAGAAAAATAGTTGTAACTTTGTAGTTTGAATTTTAAAGGTAATAGCTTTAAAATAATATCACAACAGAAACACATTTGTAAAGTTGAATTATGAGTAGATATTTTATAACCAACCGCGGCGAAGACACGCTTTTAAACACTATTAAAAAAATTTTCACTATACCAATGGAATCACTTGATTTCCTCGTAGGTTATTTTTATTTTTCCGGAATGGAGCAAATTTACAAGAATATGGGTGATACGAAGATGCGTATTCTTGTGGGTATGGATATGGACAAGGAGTTGCAAAACAAAATATTTGATTTTGATTTGTTTTTAAAAAAAAGGCAGTCTTCGCGTTTAGATATTCGAAATGATAATTATGAAGCATTGGTTAATTTGTTTTGTAATACAGACTATTTCGAGAGCAAGAAACAAATAGAAGCTTTTAAGATTTATTACGAAAAGATAAAAAATGGCACTCTTGAAGTACGAAAAACAAAATCACCATCTCACGCAAAAATGTATATTTTTTCGTATCAAGATGAATATTCACAAATGGGCGATATGCCAGGAGCGGTAATTACTGGATCAAGCAACTTGACTTATAGTGGACTTATAGGACAAAATGAAATAAACGTAAGATTTAATGACAAATCAGAACATGAAGATGCTAAAAAAATATTTGAAGCACTCTGGGAAGTTGCAATTATTTTAGCAAACCAAGAACATATTGAAGAGTTTGAGGAAAATGTAATCAAACACATTTGGTTAGAAAAGATTATTCCACCTTACCTAATGTATTTAAGGGCTCTTTACGAATACTTTAATATTGATACTTCAAAATATATTCGCACCCCACATGACATTACAAATGGTAAGTTTTACAACTTAAAATATCAAACAGATGCAATCAGGCAAGGAATTAGGACAATTAAGGAACACAACGGCGTAATTATTTCAGATGTGGTTGGTTTAGGAAAAAGTATTATCGCATCTGCCGTAGCACACAACTTAAAATACCGAACTATTATTATTGCTCCACCTCACCTTGTCAGTCAATGGGAAGATTATAGAGAAGAATTTGGAATTACTGCTCGCGTATTTAGTCGCGGAGTAATTAAGACTGCTCTTGATTACTACGAAACACGTGTGCGAGAAAATCAAAAATGGCTGATTATCATTGACGAAGCACACAATTATAGGAATGAATACACCCAAGATTACGACAACTTAAAAAGACTTTGCACCGGTAATAAAGTGATGTTGCTGACAGCAACGCCTTTTAATAACCAGCCAGCAGATATTTATGCGATGATTAAACTTTTCCAAATTCCTACTAAAACAACACTTCAAACAGTAGATAATTTGGGACAAAAATTCAGAAGCCTAATTTACGCCTACAAAGAACTCAAAAAACAACAAAAAGACAAGAAAATAACTAGTGACGAAGTTAAGTTAGAGATAGAAAATATTGCTTCAAAAATTCGCACGATAATACAACCGCTTATCATCAGACGTTCTCGCCTTGACCTAAAAGGAATACCTGACTATATTGAGGACTTAAAGAAACAAAAGATTGACTTCGCAGAAGTACAGCCGCCTGAATTGCTCGATTATGAATTGGGTGATTTAGAAAGTCTTTATATAGAGACTTTGCAAAAAATTTCACATGAAGACAGAGTCAATATCGATATGGATGATTATTTAGTGGATGACAATGTAGAGTTTGAAGAGATTGATGAGGGTGAATTCAAAGCTGCCAGATATGAATCGATTAAGTACGTTAAACCAGAATTTGACGAGAAAGTCAAAAAAATAGTTGAAAAAGCGGGATTTGAATATAATCTTTTCAAAGGGACACAGCGCAACTTGGCTAAATTCATGCGGACATTGCTTGTACGTCGTTTCGAAAGTTCGCAGTATGCATTTAAGATTTCATTAAACAACATGTTGTTTAACTGTAAAAATATTCTTGCGTGGGCAGAAAAAAGGAAGGCAGTTCCGGTATTCAAAAAAGGAATGTTGCCTGATATTGAAGAATTGTATGAGACAACTAACGACGTAATCCCAGAAATGATTGATGAAGAGTTGGACGCGGCTATTCAGCGACTCAACGCGAGGGGGATGTTTGAGATAAAAACAGAGTACCTGAAAGACGATTTCTTTAAGGATTTAAATGCTGATATTGAATTGCTGGAAAAGCTAAAAAAAGAATGGAGTAAAGTCACTTATGATCCTAAGTTAGAAACATTTGCCGATATACTCAAAAAGCAGCTCAAAAAAGAACCAAACAGAAAGATAGTGGTATTTAGTCAATTTGCAGATACTGTTGAATATTTGGGCAAGAAACTTCAAAAAGACAAACTACCTGTTTTTTATTACACCGCTAAAAAGGCAACAGCCACAAATAAAGAGATAATTCGTGCAAACTTTGACGCGGGATATGCTGATTACAAGCAACTTGACGAATACAAGGTGTTAATTGCTACCGATGCCATTTCAGAAGGTTACAACTTACATAGAGCTGGAACTATCTTTAATTACGATATTCCCTACAATCCTACTCGTGTTATTCAGCGTGTGGGACGTATCAATCGTATCAACAAAAAAGTATTCGATAAGTTGTATATTTTCAACTACTTCCCAACCTCAATAGGCGAAGCTGAAACCCGTACCAAGCAGATTTCAACTCTAAAAATGGATATGATACATGCCATAATGGGTGAAGATACGAAAGTGCTTACCTCTGAAGAGGAACTGCGAGCATTTTTTATTGAACAATATGAAAAACAAAGTTCAGCCGAAGAACAAAAATCATGGGATACGGATTATCGTGCCAAGCTCAATCAATTAATCAACACCCCTGAAATGAAAGAGGCGTTAAAGCTTCCACTTCGCACAAAAACAAGAAGAAAGTTTGAAAAAGAAGTTGAAAACGGTGTACTGATGATAGCTAAAAAGAAAAGTGAAATTGTATTCAAGTTTGCAAAAGACAGCGAAAACGTGCTCACTATTTCACCACAAGATGCTTTTAAATTATTGGAAAGCGAACCTGATGAAACCGGATATGAAGTTTCCGAAAATTTTGAAGAACTTTATAACTTGGCAAAACAATCCTTATTTGCTACAGAAACAGAGGCTGATACGGAAAAGACTAAGCGAAATGCCTTGGATAAAATACGGATAATGATACAGACAAATGCATGTAATACGGAATACTTGAAAGACTTGAAAACTGCGATTGAATACGATGCTCTATCAGGCTACGCACTACGACAGATAAACAGACTTAAACCTGCAGAATACTCAACTTTGCCCGAAAAAATCAGCAGTGATTATATTCAAAAAGTGCTACGTACCTACGACGATATAGACCAACAAGGCGTGGAAACCTTGATATTGGCACAAGAAATAGAAAACAGATAATATTAAATTTATAGTATTATGAATTTTAACAACCTGTATAATCGCACCGATTTTCTTAAATTTTTAGAAGATCAATTCTTGCCGGACGACTTTATAATTAACGAGGAAAAATACGAAAATTTTAACTTTACTACACGTTACACGGTCGATGCAACAAAACTTGGCACATGTCCAAGTATGAATTTGGATATTTATGAGGTTACTCACACATCTACCCACGATGCACGTGTTGGTATTGCACAAGATGCTTTTAGGCTGATGTTACATAAAAGTTACAACAACCGTGCATTGGTGATTTTCAAACAAGAAAACAGTTCGCAATACCGTTTCTCGCTTTTGCAGATTGAGGCAGAACAAGCCGACAACTCTTCGCGCATCACAAGAAGTTTTTCCAATCCGAGACGTTACTCTTTTCTTTTGGGCGAAGGTGCTCACGTTAAAACACCAACTCAATTTTTGATTGAAAAAGGGCGATTAACTAAAAAAGAGGGTGACTATTTCAACGACCTACAAGAGCGTTTTTCTGTAGAAGTTCTTACAAAGCAATTCTACAAAGAACTTTCTGATTGGTATTTTTGGGCTTTGAAGCAAGTGGAGTTTCCATCAAAACCAACTGAAGAACAAGCTTATAATGAAGGGAAAGAGCTTGATGATTTAATAAAAGAGCACAAAGCCATCAACGTTATTCGAATGCTAACACGTATCTTGTTTGTTTGGTTTATCAAGCAAAAAGGCTTAATACCTGAAGAACTCTTTGATGAAAACGAATTGAAAAGTAATATTTTAACAGAACTAAACCCGATAAAACAGACCGGATTTTTCTCTGAAACTGGCAAGGATAGTGTTTACTACAAAGCTATCCTACAAAACCTATTTTTTGCATCTCTTAATTGTCCAATTAAACCTCAAAGTGATGACGAAGATAAACGTGAAAGAGGATTTAGAGGAGATACAAAATATGGTGATGATTTTGGTAACGATTGGCTTTTCCGCTACCTTAAATATTTCAAAAATCCTGAAAAGTTTGTAGAACTTATTAACAGCAAAGTACCATTCCTAAATGGCGGACTTTTTGAATGCCTGGACGATAAGCACAATAAGATTTATATAGATGGTTTTACTGACAATTTACCAAAAGGTGAACGGTTAACCGTTCCGGATTATATATTTTTCGGAAGAGATGAAAATGTAGATTTAAGTGATGACTATGGTGAAAAAACACCTCAAACTAAACAAGCTTCGGTAAAAGGACTTATCAATATTTTAAAAACCTACAATTTTACGGTAGAAGAAAATACACCGGCAGAAGTAGTAGTGGCACTTGATCCCGAATTACTTGGAAAGGTTTTTGAAAATCTATTAGCAAGTTTCAATCCTGAAACCAAAACAACAGCACGTAAACAGACCGGTTCATTTTACACACCACGGGAAATTGTAAATTACATGGTGGATGAAAGTTTGATAGCTTATTTTAAAGGAAAAACTTCGATCAAAGAGGAGAAAATCCGTCCACTGTTTCAATACACTGATAAAGAACATAATCTCACAGAGACCCAAGTAAACGAACTGATAGAAGCACTCTATCATTGCAAAATTCTTGATCCTGCTTGTGGGTCGGGAGCTTTTCCGATGGGTATTTTGCAAAAGTTAGTCCACTTGCTGCAAAAAGTTGATCCTGCGAACATTTATTGGAAAACTATTCAACATGAGAAAGCTAAATTGGAAATTTTACAGGCATTAGATACTGAGGATAAAACAGAACGAGAAAGTAGATTGATCGAAATAAATAATGCTTTTGATATCAGTAAGAATAGACCTGACTATGCTCGTAAACTTTATTTAGTTGAAAACTGTATTTACGGGGTGGATATACAACCGATTGCTACACAAATTTCAAAACTTCGTTTTTTTATTTCACTTGTAGTGGATCAAAATAACGATACAAATAAGGATAACAATTTCGGTATCATACCATTACCGAATTTAGAGACAAAATTTGTAACAGCAAACTCTTTAATTGGAGTTAATCGTCCGAAGGGACAATTATCTCTTTTTGATACTGAAAAGATAGAGAAACTACAAGAAGAACTTCGAGTATGTAGACATAAAATATTTAGTGCCAGAACAAAAAAAACTAAAGAGAAATATCGAAAACTTGATAAGAAAATTCGTATGGCAATAGCCGACGAACTTAAAAATAATGGATGGGGGAGTGAAGATGCTGATAATCTTGCCAGTTGGGACCCGTACGACCAAAACTCATCATCGCCCTTCTTTGACCCGGAATGGATGTTTGGATTGCAACGAGAAAATGGGCAATTAAATTCAGCAG
>DAOOBP010000108.1:0-6428 GCA_035407925.1 Salinivirgaceae bacterium | reverse complement strand
AATTACTATCCTGGCGAAACCACTTTAAGATTAGCCGATGTTGTTGTAATTAACAAAATTGACACCGCTGACGGAGCTGAAATCCAAAAACTACGCGAAAATATTCAATTTGCTGCTCCTAAAGCTATTGTAGTTGATGCGGCTTCTCCTGTTACAGTTGATAAGCCTGAGATGATTAGAGGTAAAAAAGTATTGGTAGTTGAAGATGGACCGACTCTAACACATGGTGACATGAAACTTGGCGCTGGTATTGTTGCTGCTCGCAAATTCAGTGTTGGCGAACTTGTTGATCCAAGACCTTATGCAGTTGGAAAGCTTGCCGAGACATTCAAAACATATCCAAATATTGGAACACTGCTTCCAGCAATGGGCTATGGAGAACAACAAATCAAAGACCTTGAAAAAACTATTAACGCCACACCTTGTGATGCTGTTATTATAGCTACACCAATTGATTTAAGCCGTGTTGTTAAAATCAACAAGCCAACCATAAAAATTGGATACGAGCTTCAAGAGATCGGAGAACCAAATTTGGCAGGTCCAATTAACGATTTTGTAAAAAAACACAATTTAAAAAAATAATTTGTTGTTGATATAACAAAAGCCGGCACAAAAGAGTAATTAGTTGCCGGCTTTTTTATAGTCTCGTATTGCTTATTTAAAAAAAAATTTAATTGGGTAAATTGCACTTTTTAGCAAAATCCCTCTACACATCAAAAAAACAGAGAGTCAATGAGTGTGTTTGAAAAAATTAGTTCTTTATTTCGTTACATAGTTAAAATATTTGTTGGTATTCTATCCGTATCAATATTATTAAGAACAACGGAGCTTATATATAAGGTGTATATTACGCCATCAAGCGAAAATGCCCTAAAGCTTGAATTAATGGGCTACTTAACCGATTTTGCAGCTATTTCAAGGGTTTTGCTTATAATTTTACTACTTGGTTTTATTTTTATATGGAGCAAATTAACTTACAAGATTATAATACAGATATTTAGCAATATATATGTATTAATATCTTTATCCTCTGTTAGCTTTTTTATTGTTTCATTTGTCCCATTAGATCATGCGGTGTTTACCTACTCTTTAACTGAAATAGTTGAAACTATAAAAGCCTCTCGATTAGGATTAGGCGGTGTGCTTATGGTAGTTATTCCTTTTGCACTATTCCATTTTATTACATCAAAAATTAAGATGTCTAAGCTGTTTTCATACATAGTAATAGCTCTATGCCTATTCGGTTCATTTGCCCTATACCCTATAATGAACAATTATAACAGAAAACAGACTTCATATGTTGACAAAACTATTTTATTAAATAAAGCAGATTATTTTATTTATAAAAGCTTTGACTATTTCAAAAGCGAATATAGTAATATTGATAATAAATTTGATATAATGGATCTATCTGCCTTTATAAATTATAGAGATGAAGACGGTTTTTATAAAAAAGCTAACAGAAATGAGGGGATACTCAAAGGTTTCGATAAAGGTTCGAGCAGTATAAAATATCCATTAAATCATGTAAATACCTTCAATCCTTTAAAAAATTATTTTAAAGAATTTGACGAGAAACCTAATATCATAATAATAATTGTTGAGAGTTTAAATCACATCTTTTTTAACCGAGAAAAAATCTCATTTTGCTTTATTCCATTTCTTGACTCATTAAAGAATGAAAGTCTTTACTGGAATAGATGTTTTTCTACCTCATCTCGTACATTTGGAGTATTGCCCTCGATGTTAGGGTCGCTACCTTATGGCAAGGTAAGTTTTGCAATGCTAAAAACAATACCTAATCACTACTCAATACCTAACATCTTAAATAAAAACGGATATTATTCTGCTTTCTTTTATGGAGGATGGTTAAATTTTCAGGGAATGGAAAGTTTCATGGAAAAACAGGAAATTCAATACTTAAGATTAACTTTCCCCGAAGATTGTAAGAAAATGGATGCAGATGGTAACGGTACTTGTTGGGGCTATCACGACAGCGATGTTTTTAAACGTAGTTTTGAAGTAATTGACTCTATTAACAAAAAACCTATGTTAAATATATATCTTACACTTTCGACTCATCACCCCTTTTCAGTTCCCAATAAAGAAAAATATAAGCAACAGTTTGATAGTATAACAAAAAAAAGCTCTACAGTGAATAATAAAGTGTTAAAAAATCCTAAACCCTATATATCAGTATTGTATGCCGATGATTGTCTGCGAAATCTTTTTAATGAATACAAAAAAAGAGAGAACTTCAAAAACACTATTTTTGTTATTACAGGCGACCATGCAATGCATGAAATAGGCACTGAAGGCGAAGTGGATATGTATCATGTCCCACTAATAATTTATTCTCCAATGCTAAAAGAAAACCAAACCTTTAATGCTGTTGTTAGCCACCTTGATATAGCTCCATCGCTATTAAATCTTCTGTCGGATAGTAAATTAATTAGAACTCCCGAAGTAGTTCACTGGCTGGATTATGGTTTAGAGACAAATAACGAAATAAATTATAAGTTTATACCTTTTATAGAAAACAATAAAGATATTGTGTCATGCATTTACTCTACCTACTATTTTAACGATGGAGCGCTCTATGAATTGCTTTCTAATGGGGAGATTAAACCGATTACAGACAGTGACTTGTCAAATAAAATAGAATTGAAATTAAATAACTTCAGACGAATTAATCAATATGTTACAAGCGAGCATAAATTAGTGCCACCACATGTTTATTATGGTGGCTTTTAAAGCAAATCGCTATAGCTAGGAATTTCTCTTAATTGTGATATTTTACCTATATCGAAATTAATTTTATAACCAAAGAGAACTAATCCGTTTGTAACTAACAAGTATTCCGCCTTGAGTGTTAAATTGTAGTTTGCTATCTGCTCCATGGTTCCTTGAGTGAGTTTTATATCTGGAGACTTACACTCAACTATCATCACGGGTTTTCCGATTTTGTCGCATACAATAATATCGGTTCTACGCAATCCCACATTACTTTTATGTGTGGCTTCTGTTTTCATTAATGCCAATGGATAACCTCTGTGATTGATTAGAAAGTCAACAACATGTTGTCGAACCCACTCTTCGGGAGTTAAAGCTACCCACGCTTTACGAATTGGATCGAGTATGTATTGCCGATTATCCTCGGTTTTTATTTTGGGATTAATTGGAGGGAATATTAATTCTTGCACTTTTTTCTGATTTCGGATTTTGGAACACAAATGACACGGATTGAACGGATTTTACACGGATTTGTTGGGATTTCAGACTTCAGACTTCTAATTTTTTGGGTGTTTGTGATTAAAAAACTCTGTTTTTCTTTAGTAATCAAAGAAAAACAGAGTTCAACTTAATACTATTTTTTTAGTAGTTAAAAATTTCTTCTAACGTAAGTTCTTTTATTACACCTAATTTAGATAATACTGACATATCTATGGCGGCTTTATTTCCAAGAACTAAGAAGGTGTATTGATTTCCTTTAATATACGAGTCAAAGAACTCTTTAAAAGAATTGATGTCGGCATTTTGCACCTCTTCATATATAACTTTATTTATATCATAGTCGATTCCACGTCTCATATTACTATGGTGTGTCCAAAATATACCTCTGCGCACTGTTCTTGAAGTTTCGATTTGTTTTAGTATCGATTCTTTTGCTCCAATAAATTGTTTTTCAGCGCTTGGCATATTGTTCATCAGGTTGAGCATGGCATCGGTTGCTATTTTGATTTTATCGGGCTGTGTGCCAACAAATGCTGTTAGATAATGTGACTCTTCTAAATCGTACGGAGTGCTGTAACTGGCATAAGCTGCATACGCTAAAGCGCGTGCTTCTCTCATCTCTTGAAATACGATAGAAGAGAGTCCACTTCCGTAAAACGTATTGAACAGTCTGATTTTTGGCATCAAAGTAGCATCGAACTTTCCACCTTTCGACAACATAATAATGTTTGACTGAACCATATCGTAGCTTGTGATGAATACTTCGTTTTGTTTTGTTTCTCTTTCAGGATAAACAGTTTTTTCTGGAACAGTTGTCATTGTTTCTGCCATTAAATGGTTTTGATTTAGTAAATCAACCACGCCTGCAAGTTTTTTTTGACCGTAGTAGAATACTTCGTGATTGTATTTATGTAACTCCTTAATCAAATTTGTTAACTCTTCGGGGTTGATTTCTTCCAATTCGCTATTGCTTAAAATATCGGTAGCTGCTGATTTTGCACCATATCTTCCGTAGTTTAACAATCCTTGCCACAATATGTTGTCTTTGTTTTGTTTAGCGTTCATTCGTTCGCGAATAATACCTTTAACATACTCATCATAAGCTTCTTGATCGGGTTTTACGTTGGCTAAAATATGTTCAAGCAACTCAATACCAGCATTTAGATTTTCCTCAAGTCCTGACACATAAACGTAAGACTCATCGCTCGAGGTTCTAACGCCAAACGTGAGACCGTTTTTATATAGCTCTTTTTGCAGTTCGGCAGGCGAATATTTATCGGTTCCCAAAAATGGTAAATAGTTAACAGCTATTTCTAATTTTTTGTTGTGATCCTTGCCCATTGGGAAAATATAGTACATCTCAAACAATGGATTTACAGTGTTTTCGATATAACTTACGTTAACTCCGTTCGACAAAGCTGATGTTTGAATTGCTTCTTTGAAATCGACAAAAACTGGTTCAATTTTCTTTGATGGCGGCTCTGCCATAAAGTTTTTCATAAATTCAGACTCTTTGCTTCTATCAATTTCAATAGTGGTAATTTGGGGTTTCTCAACTTTGACTGCATTCTCGTTTTTGCCTGTTCGTTTATATACGACCACATAATTGTCTTTGAAAGTTTCATTGGCAAATTTTACAATATCCTCTTTTGTTACTTTTTCAAGCTCGTCATTAAAAGAGATATAATCTTTCCAGTCAACTCCATCGGTAAATGCCGATACGAATATGTGCGCTCTGCCGTTTGATTCGAGAGAACGTAAAGTGGATAGCTTACGATCGTTTACTGCAGCAGTAATTAACCAATCTTCAAAATCTCCTTTTTTGATTTTGTCTATCTCTGCCATTAGCATATCTTTAATCTTTTCTAATGCTTGCCCCTGTCTTGGATATCCATAAAGCATGAACATTCCATACTCTTTCATAAAACTACAGTAAGCTCCTGCACTTAATACTTTTTGTGATTGAACTAAATCCAGATCGATAAGCCCTGCTTTATTGTTGCTTAATATGCTCGACACTATAGTTGCATATTTCCTATCTTCCGATTTTATTCCACCAGTACGAAACGCCATTTGCATTGATTCGCTCTTTGGTCCAAAAACTTCGCCAACTACCTCACCAACAATTTCTCCAGCTGGCTCGTGTGTAACGGGTTCCACTGGCGAACTTTCAAATTCGCCGAAATATTTGTCTATCAAAAGGATAGTCTCTTCAAAATCTAAATCTCCGGCGAGGCATACAGCCATGTTATTTGGGACATAATATTTATCAAAATAGTTATGAATATTAACCATTGAAGGATTTTTCAAGTGTTCGGGTTTGCCAATTGTTGTTTGTGTCCCGTACACATGATTTGGGAACAGTTTTTCCATTAGCATGTAATATGACTGACGGTCGTCTTGATCTTGTCCCATATTAAACTCTTCGTAAACAGTTTCAAGTTCGGTATGGAAAAGACGTAAAACGAGCTGACCGAAACGACTTTTTTCAATTTTCAACCATTTCTCGAGCTCATTGCTTGGGATATTATTAATATAAACTGTTCGCTCATTAGAGGTGTATGCGTTAGTACCCCTTGCTCCGATGTTTTTAATTAAACGATCGTATTCATTTGCAGCAACTAGTTTTGATGCGATTTGTGAAACACTGTCTATTTTCGCATAAATAGCTTTTTTCTCGCTGGCATCTGACGTTGCTTTATGTTGCTCGAATAGACCTGAAATTTCATCTAACAAAACTTTTTCGTTTTCCCAATCGAGAGCTCCAATTTCGTTTGAACCTTTAAACATCATGTGTTCAAGATAATGCGCAAGACCTGTAGTCTCCTCAGGGTCATAACTTGAGCCAGCTTTTACAGCTATATAGGTTTGGATTCGTGGCTCATCTCTGTTTATTGATAAAAACACTTTCAGTCCGTTGTCCAAGGTATAGATACGAACTCCATAAGGGTCGTTTGTTACCTGCTCGTATGAATACCCGTTTTTGTCTTTTTTGGTTTCTACTTTGTACTTTGATTTGGTGCACTGAACCATAAAAATGGCTAAAACCGTGAGCGCTAATGTGATTTTGTTAAGCATAGTGTAGTATTTTTTAGTTAGTAGATAGTTGATATTGCAACAAATTTATGATTTTTTCCTTAGTACATGACAAAAATTTAAAATTATTTGTATATTATTGTAAATGAAGGGTTTGA
>DAOOBP010000107.1:0-6528 GCA_035407925.1 Salinivirgaceae bacterium | reverse complement strand
AATCTAATATCAACAGGAATACCTGCAGAGTTTATTTTATCCAAATCAGATTGTAAAGTACTAGACATTACACCTTTTTCTAAAATCCACTCTTTAGCCTCTTCATAATCACCTTCCCCTTGCATTTCAAGTATCTCTTCTACCAATTCATTCATAGCTTCGGTCATTTTCTCGAAATCAACTTTGTAAAGACCTGTTTCATGATTGCGTGTAAAAGCCTGAGCTTCAGCAAAATAGTTGTAACGCATTAAGTTAGCTACACCGTGTGCACTTGTTGCTCCAAATCGTACTGAACGGAACAAACCTGCCATAAATGTAACGTAGTTATCCATCAAATCTTTCTCTGGAAACTCGCCCATTTCGTAAAGTTTAGCAACCATATATAACCCCATTATATCGGCTTTGTTCTCTTCAATCGAGCTATATGTCTCTTTTAGAGCATCGCGAACGGTTCCTTTTCCGTTAATAGTCTCTTTTACACCTAAGCCGTGACCAACTTCGTGGAACATCACATTTTCAAAGAAAGCGTCAAATTTCACATGTTTTCTTTGCGATTCGTCCATAACTATATCTGAAATAGGAAGAAGAATTTTGTCGAATTTTGCTTTCATAGCATTTTTCAGTTGCAGTTTACGGCTGCCTTTTGCTGCATGTACACGTGTGTCATTTGGTAGATTTATAGCTATGTTTTTACTGCCAGCATTACAATCGCCTCTGTATAGAATTACGTCGTAAACATACATATTGGCATCAGCATGTACCTCTTCTTGTTTGTATTTTTCGTCACATGGAAGTGATGCTTGTAACTTTGGAAGCAATTCTCCGTACTTGTCCAAACGAGCGCTCCAATCTAAATCTTTAATCAAAATTTGCGCACTGTGAGCAGCTTTTACACCTACTAATTGATCTTCATAGCTTTCAATTGGTCCAACTACAAAATCTACTTTATTGTCGCGCATATCCATCCAAGCCATATCTGAGGCTAAATAGTCATCAGTTTCTAGAGCCTCGGCACGAAGTTGAAGATATTTTTTAAATCCCTCATCTTCCGATAGTTCAGCGGCTTCGCGAAGTAGGGCTGCTGCTTTGGTTATCTCTTCGTTATAGGCAACGTGATACGGTATTTGAACAAGTTTTCCGTTATCATCGCGGCGTACCAATGAGTACCAATCCATTTTGTTGGGCTCATCCCATGCTTCAAACTCCTCTTTGGTGATGTCAGAAGGGTAGTAGTTTGCGCCGGCTGGCTTTTCGCCAAATCCTTCAACAAAAGGTTTATCTGCGTTCATGCGATCCCATGGACCATACATTATTTTCGCAAACTCACGTGTTGCGTCATCGGGCAATGACTCTAAAAACGACTGTTTATCACTAGGAAAAGCATCTTTCCAAAATAGCTCTTCCATAATTTCGCTAACTTCAATTAGCTTGAGTAACATTGCTTTGTCATTAGCGCCTAAATGACTGAGGTCTGTGGTTAAATCAACCAATGCAAACTGATCTACTTTTTCTTGCATAGGATTTACTTCCTTTTTTTGACTACAACTTGACAATATCAGTAGTGACGTTGCCAAAGCTAACATAAATAATTTTGTTGACATGTTTTTGATATTTTAATAGTTAAATTGATTCGTTTTCACTGTAAAACCTAAAACCTAAGCGTTTTCCTGTTTTTAAATTTGCATACTCGTTATTGTCTTTGATTTGAGCAACTGTTACTACAGCGCTTTGTTCGTAAGGTGGCACAAGTAGGTCGAAATCAAGTGAATATAGTATTGCGGATTGTACAACATTTCGCATTGTTTTTGTATTAACTCGCTGATCCCCAAAGTTATTATACAGAACCCCAAGTTGACGTTTACCTTCAACTATAAAGTTCATATCTTGATTTATAAAAATTCGCCCAATCAGATATCCTGCATCTTCTAAGCGATTGTATCTGAATGAATCAGCCAAAAAATTGTAAATATTTATAATTCCGCAATAGGCTGAGTAATTATCTTGTTCTACAATTGACGTTTTCCAAATAGGGTGACTTTTATCGAATATAAAAACATTGGTATGTTTTGAAAATACCAATAAATCGCCTGCAACCATTAACTCAATCTGAGAGTGACCTGATTCATGATAGCTTGACGTGATTTTTGTATTTAGCCCTTTTAATGATTTTTGAGTATTCTGAGCAACGTATTTACAAACATTTTTCAAAATTTTGAAAGTGGCATTTGTGTTTTTGTAAACTGTTTGTTTTACAACTGCCTTTTGGGTTAATGTCTCTAATATCAGTGTTTGAGGGTCAATATTTTTGTTGGTATTCATGCAGTTTACTATTTAGTGTTGCTTATCCTTATAATATATGCAAAAATAACTGATTTTATTAAAGATTGAAACAAAAATATTAAGAACTTTTTCTTTGCTTATTGCTTAGTTAAAATGTTGAATTGTAATTTTTGTTTAATACTAATTAAGGATAATTTTGTCTTTATATAAATAAAGAAAATTTGTTATATCTCTGTATATAAGACAATTATGCGAATATAGTAAAAAATATAACAAATCGTTAACAAATAAAATCTTGTTATTGTTTAATAAATTGCTTTATTTGTAAACAAAACTTTAAACAATACGATTATGACAACAACTGAATTTTCTAATCAAATTATCGGATTGCAGGAGAGTCTTGGCAGATTCGCATACAAATTGACAGCAAACCGAGAAGAGGCTCGAGATTTGGTTCAGGAAACAATATATAAAGCGCTTAGTAATCAAGATAAGTTTGAAGACGAAACTAACTTGAAATCTTGGACATTTACTATTTTAAAAAACACATTTATAAATAATTACAGGAGAAATACCCGCTTTCGCATGATTCTGGACAAAACTCAAGACCAATATTATATTTCTAAACCTCAGGATTCAGGCTTTATCAGTCCCGACAGTAGTTTTAGCGTAAAAGAGATAAGGAAAGCCATCAATCTTTTGAAAGATGATTATAGAATACCATTTGTTATGCACACCGAAGGTTATAAATACAAAGAGATAGCAGATGAAATTGGTATTCCAATCGGTTCGGTTAAAAGTCGTATTTTTATTGCACGTCAAAAACTAATGTCTTACTTAAAGGACTTTCATTAATTTCAAATTAGAAATTAGAAATCAAAAATCCGTGTAAATCCGTTTAATCTGTGTGTGTTCTGTATTCCGAAATCCGAAATCCTATATTAGTAGGCTCTTGCAAACAAAACCCTCTCTTTCGACGGTTTACCACTATAAATACATTTTCCGTTTTCTTGTGGATTATCGAAAGGAATACAGCGTATAGTTGCTTTTGCCTCTTCTTTTATTGCAGCTTCTGTTTCAGCTGTGCCGTCCCAGTGCGCTAATACAAATCCACCTTTGGTTTCTAATATATCTTTAAACTCGTCCCACGAGTCGGTTTTGTGAGTGTTGGCTTCTCTAAAATCGAGGGCTTTTTTGTGCAAATTAGCTTGAATATCGTCCAATAGTTTAGGAACATGTTTTTCGATATCATCAATTGGAATAGTCTCTTTCGAAAGAGTATCGCGGCGAGCCACCTCAATGGTTTTGTTCTCAATATCACGCGAACCTATCGCTAATCGAACAGGAACGCCTTTCATCTCATATTCAGCAAACTTCCATCCTGGTTTTTGAGTGTCGCGGTCATCAACTTTGACCGTAATATTTAGTTTTCTTAATCTTTCAGCGACTGCATAAGCATGTTTACATGTTGTTTCGTATTGCTCTTGGTTTTTGTAGATAGGAACAATCACAACATGAGTAGGAGCAAGTTTCGGCGGTAAAACCAACCCTTTATCGTCTGAGTGAGTCATAATTAATGCTCCCATTAAACGGGTAGAAACACCCCAAGATGTAGCCCAGACGTATTCGAGTTTTCCGTCTTTGTCGGCAAATTTCACGTCGAAAGCTTTTGCAAAGTTTTGTCCCAAAAAGTGCGATGTTCCTGCTTGCAGCGCCTTGCCATCTTGCATTAATGCCTCGATACATAAAGTGTCAACAGCGCCTGCAAAGCGTTCGCTTTCTGTTTTATGTCCTTGAATTACAGGCATTGCCATCCATTCATTTGCAAAATCTGCATAGACATTAATCATTTTCATTGTCTCTTCAATCGCCTCTTCGCTTGTAGAGTGCGCAGTATGACCCTCTTGCCACAAAAATTCCGCAGTCCTTAAAAACAGACGTGTACGCATCTCCCAGCGCACAACATTTGCCCACTGATTGCAAAGAATAGGAAGGTCGCGATATGATTGTATCCAATTTCTATAAGTGTTCCAAATTATGGTTTCCGATGTTGGTCGAATAATTAGCTCCTCTTCTAATTTGGCTTCGGGATCAACAATAACACCATTCCCGTTCGGATCATTCTTTAATCTGTAATGTGTAACCACTGCGCACTCTTTTGCAAATCCTTCAACGTGAGCCGCTTCTTTACTCATGAATGATTTAGGAATAAACAGAGGAAAGTAGGCATTTACGTGCCCCGTTTCTTTAAACATTTTGTCTAATTGCGCTTGAATTTTTTCCCATATCGCGTAGCCATAAGGCTTTATTACCATGCAACCGCGTACTGCCGAATTTTCAGCTAGTTCAGCCTTTAAAACCAAGTCATTGTACCATTGTGAGTAGTTTTCTGACTGAGGTGTAATTTCTTTTGACATAATTTATTGTAAATATTTATTGCGTTTAAAAACTAATTAATCAAAACTTTTGGCAAAGAAACAAACAATTAGTGAAAAATCGAAACATCTTTGGCTTTCATACGTCTATAATTTTTCGGTCTAAGGTCGTATGGAACTCACATATAATACAGTTAAAAGTTAAAAGTAGAGACAGGGCATGCCCTGTCTGAACAAAAGTTAAAAAACACTTTCTCCTTTCACACTTCGGCTTCGTTATCACTCTTTTGGACTATGTGTCTGTTACATCGGTATTTACCCCTAACTCCCCCGTGCGGAGTCTGGGGTAAACATTTGTAAAATTAAAAAAGGATTGGACTATTTTTTAATTACAACTGGTATTAAAAGCAGTTTCTCCATTTTTCTTTTACCTCACGAGTTGTCGGTTTCTTTGTAAAAATTTGCCACCTTTGTAGGTCAATTAAAAAGATGAAACGCATAAAAACGATAATACTTTTTTTGCTATTGATTGCAACATTCGTTCTAAACCTATCGGTTGGGTCGTCAAATATTGGATTTAGCAAGATTTGGCAAGCTTTTTTTTCCTGCGATACGCAAGATATAGTTCATATTACTCTTTTTCAATATCGGTTACCAAAAGCATTAACCGCGATACTTGTTGGTATAGCATTGTCTGTCAGTGGGTTGATAATGCAAACTGTTTTTCGTAATCCTCTGGCAGGTCCATATATCTTGGGTGTTAGTAGTGGTGCAAGCCTTGGAGTGGCATTGGTTATGCTTGGCGCTGGCTCATTTGGATTGGCATCTGCAGTCAACCAATTAGGAAACGGCACGATAATAATTTCAGCAGTTGCCGGAGCTATGGCTGTATTAATGCTTTTACTCGTGGTTTCATTCCGCATCAGGGATATTATGACCGTACTAATTCTCGGTATTCTGTTCAGTAGCGGAATTTCGGCTTTTATTGGGATAATGCAATATTTTAGCCCCGACTCAATGCTAAAGGCTTATGTAATATGGACAATGGGTAGCTTGGGAGCAGTTGATATGCAACAACTCGTTTGGCTTACGGTTTCAGTTTTTGTAGGCGTTTTGCTAAGCCTGTTAAGCTCAAAACAGCTAAACGTAATGCTTTTGGGCGAAGATTATGCGCGCACATCCGGTATGAATATTTTAAGGTTTCGTGTATTGGTTTTTACCGCCACAGGGCTTTTAGCAGGAAGTGTAACAGCATATTGCGGACCAATTGGTTTTATTGGGATTATGGTTCCTCATTTAGCACGACTGTTAACTAAAACCACTAACCATCAGACACTTATATTTTACTCATCTATTATAGGTGCTATTTTAATGCTTTTGTCCGATACTGTATCGCAAATGCCTGGATACACGGGAGTTCTGCCAATAAACAGTGTTACAGCATTTTTAGGAATTCCTGTAGTAATATGGATAGTTTTAAAAAATCACAAGTTCAGTTCTTCATTTTAATTATTTTGAGAAATGGAAAATAAGTTACAATTAAGAATTGAAAACCTGACCATAGGCTACGGAAAAGGCAAGACTCGCAAGCCTGTATTAACAGACCTTAATATAACAACCGAAAGTGGTTCGCTGATTGCACTTGTTGGCTCTAACGGCAAAGGTAAAAGCACTCTGCTTAAAACCATTGCAGGATTACTAAATCCACTAAATGGCAACATATATATCAACAACAGAGAGCTTTCAACCATTGACAGACTGAGTCGTGCAAAATTGATAAGCTATGTTGGGACATCTCACGAGATTAACAAAAGCCTGAAAGTCCGTGATTTAGTTGCTCTTGGTCGATATCCATACAGCAATATTTTTGGTC
>DAOOBP010000106.1:0-6538 GCA_035407925.1 Salinivirgaceae bacterium | reverse complement strand
ACTTGCCCGCAAAATGCGATGGTCGTTTGTCGATACCGATAATATCATAGAAAAGGAGTTAGGAATAACTGTTCAGGAAGTGTTTGACCAACTTGGCGAAGAGTGGTTTCGTGAATATGAGCAAAAAGTTCTTACTAAAACAACATCATTTCAGAACACGATTATTGCAACAGGGGGTGGAACACCATGTTTTTACAACAACATGGATACAATCATTAATAATGGTCTATGTATATATCTCCGAATGCCGCCAAAAGAGATTGTTTCACGAATATCACAATCACAAAAAATCCGCCCTCTTGTCTATAATCTTACTGGAATAAAATTAGAGAAGTATGTAGAAAAAACATTAGTTGAACGTGAAACTGTCTATTTAAAAGCACACCTTATCGCTGATGCACTAAATCCTAACCTAATACACACACTTGAACAGCAGATAAAAAGATACTTTGGAACTATAAAATAGGTAACAATAGTTCTTTACTCAAAAATTATCTTACCTGTCAAAACTGCGCCGTTTTTCCAAATCAGCTTGTAGAAATAGGCTCCTTTTGAAATATTACCTCTTTCAAATTCAAAAGTATCTGCAACATTTTCTCTTGAATAAACTTTTTGCCCTATAATGTTGTACATTTCAAATGTAGCATTACCCTTATCGTTTTCTGCCAACTCGACAGTTACTTTGGTAGTGGCTGGGTTTGGGTAAACTATAACCGATGGCTTTCGTGCTTTGTCGGCAATATTCGCAAGTGAACCTATACGACATACCTCAGTATTGATATTACTTCCCTCAACAATTACCCTATAGCAGGGTAAGGAGCAATTTTCGATATTAAAACTAAAACGATATAAACACAAACAGTAACAATAGGTACCTTCATGTACTTTGCTAATCCTTATAACGCTGTCGGTAATATTATATACGAGACCATTTTTACCACAACAATTACCTTCAGCTATTCCATCTGCAAAAAACGTATTGTTCTTCAAGCTAAAATTATATACTTCATTGTGATAAGATTTGATACAATCGGAAGTATAATGAACCGTATCCGTTTGTCCAAAGGCAAACGCGCCCATGAGTAAGAATACTAATAATGTAAAAACTGTTCTCATACGCTTAATTTTTATTGGTTAAAAATTGTACGAAATCAACACGTTTTATAATCAACATCTTATATATCAGGATTTTTTGTCATGTTCATTTCATAACACCATATCTGTACAAATATACATCAAAACAACTACAAATGCAATAGGCTCACTAATTTATCCGAATTATTTCGAAATTTCTTGACACAATAGACTGATTATCAATCTTAATACCTGTTGTTTTAAAAAATGAACAAGTAGGAAAACGGTAATATAAACAATAAGAGTTTTACTCAAAAATCAGTTTTCCTGTTAAAATCATACCATCTTTCCAGATAAGCCTATAGAAATAGGCTCCTTTTGAAATATTACCCCTTTCAAATTCAAAAGTGTCTGTAACGTTTTCTCTTGAATAAACTTTCTGCCCTATAATGTTGTACACTTCAAATGTTGCATTGCCTTTTTCTTTTTCTGTCAACATAACAGTTACTTTTGTCGTGGCAGGGTTTGGATAAACTAAAACCGATGGTTTTCGTGTTTTGTTTGCAATACTCAAGAATGAGTTTTGATTACATACAACGGTATCAACATTACTTTCCTCAACAATTACCCTATAACAGGGCAAGGTGCAATTTTCGATACTGAAATTAAAAGGATATAAACACAGGCAATTACAAATGGGATTCTCTTCCACTTTGACAATCCTTATTACACTGTCGGTAATAGTATATCTAAGATAATTATTGCCACAACAGTTACTTCGTGCTGTTCCATCTGCAAAAAACGTATTGTTCTTCAAGCTAAAATTATATACTTCATTGTGATAAGATTTGATACAATCGGAAGTATAATGAACCGTATCCGTTTGTCCAAAGGCAAACGCGCCCATGAGTAAGAATACTAATAATGTAAAAGTTGCTCTCATACGCTTAATTTTTATTGGTTTAAAGTAATGTAAAAATTTATGAGTTTCATAATCATAGTCTTGTATATCAGGCTATTGATTGTTATGTTTAGTTTTACAATACTCGTTCCTACAAAAATACATCAAAGCAACTACAAATACAATAATTTTTAGATAATAATTTTACGTTGTCTTAATTATTATCTAAAACTACAATATTGACGAACCTAAAAAGCTCCGTAAGACTTTGTTTCACAGAGCATTATCATTTTCTGTTAAATTTCTACAAATGTGAGGTAAGTTTTTGTGCTAAAACAGCTTTAGAAACGGCTCCTACTTGTTTGTCAACAACTTCACCGTTTTTAAAGAATAGGATGGTGGGAATATTCCTAATTCCGTATTTAACAGCAATAGATGGGGCTGTGTCAACATCAACTTTACCCAAAACAGCTTTGCCTTCAAATTCAGTGTGTAGCTCGTCAATAATTGGAGATATAGTGCGACATGGTCCACACCACTCTGCCCAAAAATCTACTAATACTGGTTTATCAGATTTCAATACTTCGTTTTCGAAGTTGCTTTCAGTTAATTCAAGTGCCATAGTTTTAACGTTTAAACTTTATTATAATTATTTATTTTTTCTCCCAATATTTGTCACAATAACTTTGCCATAATATCAATTTATTGAAAGTTCAATATCATAGTTTTTTACGAATTTCAGAAAATTATTGTTAAAAACAATTTTTTCTCTCATTGGATATAATGCAGTAAATAGGTTGTCATCCTTATCTTCTACGACAATAGTAATAGTTACATTACCCTTTGTTTTATCAACAATTTTTGCAAAATCCTCAATAAAGTCATCGGTAATTTCTGTTAGTGATATTTTCATTTTGATACGTTTTATATATTTTTCGCGTATTTCCGACAACATTATTATCTCTTTTACAAAAAATTCGGGTCTTATATCATTGCCTGTTTTCCATCTCGGAATCTCGACTCTGCCCTTTACTAAAACAAAAAAGTCTTTTCGTAACAAGGGACTAAAATTTTTATAATTATCTCGAAACAGGGTAAATTCATACGTTCCTGTATAATCCTCGATTTCGTACCTGCCATATGGTTCGTTATTCTTAGTTGTTTTAACTTGCTCGGACGTGACAATACCTGCAATTGCCACATCTGAATTTACATAGTTTTCGATGTTTTGAAGCTCGGCGAGACTGCAAGTTGTAAAATGTTCTATTTCAAGCTTATAGTCATCTAATGGGTGTGCCGATAAATACATCCCAATAGCATCGCGCTCGAGCTTCAGGATGTGGGATTTTGTCCACTCAGGAATTTCAGGCAGTTTGGGTTTAGGTATCTCTAACTCTTTAATATCGCCAAAAAGTGTGGGCTGTTTATTGTTTTTTTCGTTTCTTACGGCGGTTCCATATTTTGTTAAAATATCGATAAAGCTGGTTTCTGAATTATCAGAAAAGTATGCACTTCTGGGTATTCCAAAGGAGTCGAACGCTCCTCCGGCAGCCAAGGCTTCAATGTTTTTTTTGTTAACAATATGAAAATCAACTCGTTCGGCAAAATCATAGATATCTTTAAATGCTCCTTCTTCCTCACGTAACTGTACAAAATGTTCAACTACGTTTTCTCCAACGCCTTTTATTGCTGCTAATCCAAAACGGACGTTATTATCTTCATCGACTGTAAACTTTTTAACGCTTATATTGATATCGGGTCCAAAAACCTCGATTCCCATTCTTCGGGCTTCGTCCATAAATGTGGTTATTTTACTTATATCATTTAGGTTCGAGCTTAACACAGCTGCCATAAAATGTGATGGATAGTGCGCCTTTAAATATGCTGTTTGGTAAGCAACATAAGCATAACAAACGGAGTGGGATTTGTTGAATGCATAGTGTGCAAACGTCTCCCAATCGTGCCATATTTTTTCAATTAATTTTTCCGACTCCTTGTTGTTTTGCTTACATCCTTCGATAAACTTCTCATTTGCCAAACACCCCTCAATAAAATTACCTTTAAGTTCGCTCATTGTGTCGATATCTTTTTTCCCCATTGCTTTACGAAGGTTGTCGGATTGACTTCGTGTAAAGTTTGCCAGCTTTCGCGACAAAAGCATCACCTGCTCTTGATATACAGTGATTCCATAAGTGGATTGCAGGTTCGATTCCATAAGAGGATGGTCGTAAATGATTTTTTCCGTGCCATGTTTTCTGTTTATAAACGATGGTATGTAAGCCATTGGTCCTGGTCGATAAAGAGCGTTCATGGCAACCAAATCTTCGAAAACAGTTGGTTTCAGTTGTTTTAAGTATTTTTTCATTCCTGCCGACTCAAACTGAAACAGGGCTGTTGTTTCTCCACGACCAAATAGGTCGAAGGTTTTTTTGTCATCTAACGGAATTGTGTCAATATCAATAACTTTACCTGTGGTAGCTTTGATATATTCAAGACACTCTTTTATTATCGACAATGTTTTTAGTCCCAAAAAGTCCATTTTTAGCATTCCTACCGACTCTACGTATGAACCGTCGTATTGGGTTATCAGTAAATTGGCTTTTGAGTCTTTGCAAATGGGGATATAGTTTTCTAAATCATCTTTCCCAATTATAATACCGCAAGCGTGTGTCCCTGTTTGTCGAACGGTGCCTTCGAGACTTTGTGCAATCGAAATAAGTTTTTTCTTATTTTCATCGTCACCTTTCATTATGTTACTCAAATCGGGACTCTCTTTAATGGCATCGTCGATAGAATCAACCCTGTCGGGGATAAGCTTGGCTATTTGATTTATCGTAGGCAAGCTAAAATCAAGGTTTCTTCCTACATCTCTGATAGCCAATTTGGCAGCCATTGTGCCAAATGTAATAATGTGTGCAACACGGTTATAGCCATATTTTTCAACCACATAGTTTAGAACTTTTTCGCGACCCTCGTCGTCAAAATCTATATCTATATCGGGCATTGAGATTCTGTCGGGGTTCAGAAATCTCTCGAACAGTAGGTCATATTTCAATGGGTCGATATTTGTAATCTTACAAGCATAAGCCACCGCTGAGCCTGCTGCTGAACCGCGCCCAGGACCTACGATTACTCCCATTTCATGCGCTTTTTTTATAAAATCGGCAACAATAAGAAAATAGCCGGGATAGCCCATTTTCGCAATGGTATCAAGCTCAAAAGCTAACCTCTCTTCGATTTCTGGTGATAAAGGTTTTCCCCAACGTTCATAAGCACCTTCAAATGTAATGTGCCGCAAATAATCGTTTGGTTCCGAAAATCCTTCAGGTAAAGGGAAGTCAGGCATTATCGGTTCCGAGTTTAATTCAAAATGCTCTATTTTATTTACAATTTCACGTGTGTTTTCAATAGCTTGTGGATAGTCGGCAAAAAGTTCGAGCATCTTTTCGGTACTTTTCAAATACTCCTGACGAGTATATCGCATTCTTGTGGGATCGTCATACTTCTTTGCAGTCATAATACAAAGCAGGTGATCGTGCGATTCTGCATCTTCTGCTTCAATAAAGTGGACATCGTTTGTGGCAATGACTTTTATATTGTGCTCCTCTGCAAGTTTTTTAATAGCCTCGTTTACAGTTTTTTGCCTTTCGTAAATATCTTGTCTGATAGCAGGATCTTCGGCTGGATGTAGCATGATTTCTAAATAAAAATCCTCTCCAAACAAGTTTTTATACCACTTTATTGACTCATTAACAGCCGATTCGTTGCCTTGCAAAATCATTTGAGGTATTTCTCCACCTAAACAAGCTGATGTTGCAATAAGTCCTTCGTGGTATTGCTCCAACAGTTCCCTATCAATACGGGGTCGGTAGTAAAATCCTTCGGTAAAAGCACGCGAAGTGAGTTTAAGCAAATTTTTGTAACCCGTTAGATTTTTTGCCAAAAGAACAAGATGGTATCCACTTGAATCGTGCTTCCCCTCCTTATCGTGACGCGTGCGCCGTGCCACGTAGGTTCCTATTCCTAATATCGGCTTAATTTTGTTTTTAATAGCTGTATCATAAAATTCCTTGATACCGTACATTGCTCCATGGTCGGTCAAAGCAATGCTGTCCATACCAAGACTTTTAGCTTTTAATATCAGCTTCTTAATTTGCGAAGCTCCATCTAAAACAGAATAGTGCGAGTGTACATGTAGATGAGTAAACGAAGTCATAACTTGGAATAGTGTTTTAATGTTTTGCGTGACGTTCTTTTTATATGATTATAGTACTAATACGTTTTAAAAAATTAATGGATTTTATAATCGTGTTTGTTAAGTTTAGATTGTGCTGTTCGTTTCTTCAAAATTAAAACTTTTAAGGTTTAAAAGAGAATTTATTTATTAACATTTCGTGTTGATAACTTAAATAAGCCTCTTAATTAAATATTTAACAGCATGATAGATAGCATAAACATTTATAATCATTATATTGTTATTATAGTATAACGACGTAAATTATATGTATAACTTTAAAATTGTAAGCATATGAAAAATAGATTTTTAAAATTAGTTACATTCCT
>DAOOBP010000105.1:0-6574 GCA_035407925.1 Salinivirgaceae bacterium | reverse complement strand
TTACACCTAAACGTAGCAATAAACATTCAATGATTGTAGAGCTAAATGGCACTGTACATATTGTACAAAGTGAGGAGACCGAAACAGGATACAATCAGATGCATTATACGTTAAAAAACGATATTTGGACATCTCAAATAATTGAATCTGGAGAACGAAAATTTTACAACCACAAGCTTGTCACTAAAGACACATTACTGTACCTCATGTTTTTCAATAGTCCATCCTCTAATTCCAATATTCGGCTTTTAATAAGAAAACTTAAAATTGAAAATCAAAACCCAAATAGTATAGAACAAACAGCAGATTTAACAGGTTTTACTTTACGTGTTTTTCCAAATCCATCTAAAATTCGTCAGGGAATAAAAATAGAAACAAACTCAACAGGCAGTGTGCAAGTGGAAATTTATAATATAAAAGGCTTTTTGGTTTTCAAAACAACTGCACCACCGTCCCAAAATATTATGGAAACAAAAATACCGCCAGGGGTATATTTAGTTAAAGCAATATCGGATAAACAGGTAAAAACAGAAACAATAGTAATAACAGAATAGATAAAAAATAAACACCATGTGCTATAGGATATCTAATTTACCCCTTGCTTTTTACGGTTTATTGCTGTTCGCTATTTTAATAACTCCCCAGAAAGCAAAAGCCCAAGAGTGGAGCGAACCGGTTTATATAACTACCCCATATGATATGATATATATCAGCCAATCGGATATGATAATTGATAAAAATGGAGTGTTGCACATTGTATGGGTTCAGCGCTTTGGGAGTACAACAAATTCCTTTTTGGTATATATTAAATCGATAAATCAGGGGCGGGACTGGACAGAGCCTATAACATTAACATTGGGTATCGGGTATTTGATTTATAATCCTATACTTGCCTTGTATAGCGATAATACAGTTTTATTATCATATTTTTCACTAAAAACGGAGGTCGAACAATCTAGAATATTTTTAAAGAAATTAGAAGGGGATATATGGGGTGATGAGATTGCAGTTAACGGCTCGCATGATTATCGTTATTGGCTTCGCACTCACTGCTTAGCAATAGATAGTAACGACAAAGCATATATTTTATGGCCCAAAGCAGATTTATCTTGCACTTTGATTGTTACCTATTTTAATAATCAATTTAGTACTATAGTTCAAGGTCCAACAGACAATGTGAAAAGATTTACTACAGGAAAAGCTATATTTGATAAAAATGATGTTTTGCATTATTCGGGCTTTCGGGGTAATACAATTGGTTATTCTTACTACAGTAGCGGACAATGGCTACCCTTTAATTTAGTTGATGATAGTTATAAATACCACGATTTTACATTAGATAAAGAGTCTATCCCCTACTTTGTTCTCAATTCTGTTATAGATGGAGGTTCAACAATGTTTGGGAATTATTATAGGAACAGATGGTATTTTGAGAAAATTGCCTCTGGATATAGTGAGTCACACTCTCTGTTTATTGAGCAGAATGGCACAAAGCATATTGCGGGAAGTTGGGGCAATTCGTTAAAATATTATAGAAATAATAATGATGGTTGGACAGATACCCTTTTAGAATCAAGATATTCAATTTACAATAAACTTCTTGCAAAGGACTCACTATTGTATTTACTTAGTAATATAAGGATCAACAATGAACGTACATATTTAGAAATTAGAAAAATGGCTATTGAAAACCAGGTAGGAATTCAGGAACAGCCACAATTAGTAAACAAGAAAATTAATATATATCCTAATCCTGCAAACGAAACGGTAAATATAAACTTCTTTTCTCCAGAAGGGCAGGCAACAATAAAAATAATAGACCTACAGGGCAAACAAATTTTCTCAACTACCGTTAAAAACTCCAATATGGGCATATTTGATTTTCAATGGAATAGGATGTGTGCTAAAGGTAATGCTGCCACTACCGGAATTTATTTTGTGGTTATTCAAGCAGGAGAACAGGTGTTTGCAGAAAAAGTGGTTTTGTTTTAACAGAAAAAAGAAGTAAGGCATTAAGGTAAAAGGAGCAAGAACCGAGGGTATCGTCCCGTTCCTCACTTTTACCTTGCTCCTTGTACCTTGCAACTCTCAATTTTTCGTAACCTAAGCCCAAACATCACAGAAATTACGAAATAAACACCAATTCATGCCGAATACCAAATATTTCAGATTAAATTTGCAACCTAATTAAAACAGAGATCAAATGAGTTTACAGTGTGGAATAATAGGAATTGCCAACGTGGGTAAAAGTACTATTTTTAATTGTATGGCTTCAAATAAAGCAGAGACAAGCAATTTCTCATATAGCAACAAAACTAATTTAAGCATTATAAACGTACCGGATTCACGGCTATACGAACTAGAGAAATACCAACCTACCGAAAGAATTTTGCATACCACAGTGGAAATTGTCGATATCCCCGGATTAACCAAAAGTGCCGGACGAACCGACAAAAGCGCGAACCAGTTTCTTTCCGAAATCCGCAACTGCGATGCTTTAATTCACGTTTTGCGTTGCTTTGACGACGAGAATTTACCACACGTTGATGGCTCTGTGAATCCAGTAAGGGATATAGAAACAGTAAATCTTGAACTGCAAATAAAAGATTTAGAGTCAGTTGAGAAAAAGATAGTGAGACTTGAAAAAGTTGCAAAATCGGGCGACAAGGATGCAAAAAAAGGCATCGAGATTCTTAACGTTTATAAAGAACACCTTGAGAGCTTCCAAAACGCTTCAACAGCTCCTGTAGCTCCCGAACATACGCACTTTATTGACGATATTTTTTTACTTACGGTTAAACCAATTATTTACGTTTGCAACGTTGACGACAACTCGGCTGTTAACGGAAACAGATATGTTGAGCAGGTCAAAGAATTTTTGAAAAACGACAAAACCGAAGTGCTTGTGATTGCTGGCGCTATGGAATCGGAAATTTCCGAACTTGAAACAGAAGATGACCGAATGGCGTTTTTACAAGATATGGGCTTAACCGAACCGGGTGTAAATAAGCTTATTCGCGCAGCATACTCGTTGTTAGATTTAGAGACTTTCTTCACAGTAGGACCAAAAGAGATACGTGCTTGGACAATAAAAAAAGGTGCAACAGCACCACAAGCCGCAGGGGTTATACATAGCGACTTAGAGCGTGGTTTTATTCGTGCCGAGGTTATGAAATACACTGATTTCGTGACACTTGGCTCGGAGCAAGCTTGTAAAGAGAAAGGGAAACTATCGATTGAAGGGAAAAACTACGTTGTGCAAGATGGCGATATTTTACATATTAGGTTTAATGTGTGATGCCCGATATTTGGAACACAGATGACACCGATGTGACAGATTTACACGGATAAAATCTGTGAAAAATCCGTTTAATCTGTGTCATCTGTGTTCAATTCATTCGTAATTGCTCATTGAATATTCTTTTCCCACTTCCAAGCATTTTTCAAAGTTTCTGCCAGTGGAGTATTAGCTTTCCAACCTAACGTTTTGTTAGCCAAAGTTGAGTCAGCCCAGATTTTCTCTATATCGCCTGCGCGGCGCTCTGTAAACGAATAGTTTAGCTTTACACCTGTTGCATTTACAAATGTTTCAACAAGCTCTAAAACACTTATCCCCTGCCCTGTCCCAACGTTAAGAGCCTCATAAACAGGCTTATCTGGCTTACTGTCAAGATATTTCAGTGCATACAGGTGAGCTTCTGCTAAATCGTTAATATCAATAAAATCGCGAATGCAAGTACCATCGGGAGTGTTGTAATCGTTGCCAAATATTCGAAGCTCTTTTCTTATACCTACTGCGGTTTGCGTGATGTATGGTACAAGATTGTTTGGTACGCCTTGTGGTAGTTCACCAAGCAATCCTGATGGGTGGGCGCCAATTGGATTAAAGTATCGCAACGACATAACTCTCAACTTGGCGTTGCTTTTGACTACGTCATAAAGAATATCTTCGCATATTTTTTTTGTGTTTCCGTAGGGAGACTCAGCTTTAACCAACGGACTTTTCTCCGTAACAGGCAAAACTTCTGGTTGCCCGTAAACAGCAGCAGATGAAGAAAACACAAAGTTTTTTAAACCATATTTCAATCCTATTTCAAGAACATTTAAAATGCCACCTATATTATTTGCGTAATATTTAAGAGGTTGCTCAACCGATTCTCCAACTGCTTTGCTGGCTGCAAAATGTATTACCGAATCTATATCGCGATTTTTAGACCAAAACTGGTCGAGTTGCTCTTTGTTGCAAATATCTATTTCTGCATTTTGTGGCATTTTCCCTGTGATGGCTTTAATGCGATTATAAACCGTTGCATCGCTGTTTGAGAAATTATCAAGTATTACTATATCGTAACCTTTATCTATCATTAAAACCGAGGTGTGCGAACCGATAAATCCTGCTCCTCCGGTAATCAAAATCTTTTGCATTTATTAAGTCGTTTTTTAGTTCTGCTTACAAATATAAAACTTTTCGTTTAGCACAAAACAAAAAAATAATAGTTGAATACAAGTTGGCTTTTGGTTGTTAGCCGTTGGCTATGTGCATTATTAGTGTGGCGTGTTTTGAACGTATAATTGATTAGGGCTAAAGCCCAAAAAGCACGTGTGCCAATCTAATCTATTGATATAACAATCAGCCACATAATTGTTCACTTCGGCTTCGCTCAGTGCAAGCATTGCACATTGCTCATTGATTATGGCAATCATCATCTTTCACAATGAGACACAAGGCATTGTATCTCCTCGTAACTCGTAACTCGTAACTCGTAATTGTTCATTGATTTACACTTCGGCAACTATTCTACAACCAATACGGCATTCGAGACACCGTTTTTTATCACAGTAACTATTTTTTAACTCTAAGTACGCTTGTGACTGCCGAGCGTTTGTTATTTCGCCACCCAATTCGCGCCACTTCTCAATAATTGAATTATTCTCTGGCAACATCTGTTCTAACCACTCTATTGATTTGGTTTTCAGATACTCAACACCATTAAACATTCCGTAGGCAAACAGAAACGGTGAGACTGTATTTATTATTATTACTTCAATTGACTGGTCTCCGATTTCAGAAATCTTACGCTTTGCTGGTTTCCCAAAATTGTAATGATTTTGCCAATACTCCGAAACGGGTTGTTTGAAATATTTCAAGATCTCCCGAACGTCCTCTGTATCAATTAAAAGCCCGATAAAATCTGTCGATTTATTCAAAAGTGCTGCAAGTTGAGCTATACGAACTGTTGGAAAATTTGTTGGTCTAATTCTGAAAAACTTCCATTCGGAATAGTTTAACGGTTTTAAGGTATATTTATGTTTTAAAAACTCGTACTCCTTTATTAACAGCGCCTTATAATCGTCAGTTTCGTTTTCATTACTCTTTAAAAATCCAGCTTGACCAAACAAAAGGGCTTCGAGCGATACCATATTATCAGATATTTTTTGAACTATTGACAAAGGTAACGATTGCGCCAACCTTTCAAACGGCATTGCATTAACTTTAAATCCTAAGTTTTTGCATAATAATCTGTAAAACAATTCATTAAAATCGTTTTTTGTATCTTCTAATATTGATAGAATATCGTTGTATTTGCGCTCCATTCTTTCTACTGATAATGTCTCTATCCAAATATTTAAAAACAGAGTCTCTACTGAGCTAAAGCTCGATTCACACGGAACCCAACGCCGACTTTCGTATAATTCCCGATAATTACTTGAAATTTTCGGATGAAACTTCATTTCAAACGTTGGCACTTTATATCCGCTTTGAGTTATTATATCGTCGTTATTTTCATATACTACGTGCAAAATAACATTGTTATATGCGGGATCTTCGGAGTGCTTATGACTATTCCAATCTGACGACTTACAATGTACCTCAACACACCCAGCCCATATAGTTTCGCCTATTTTTATTCGTGCATCAATAAAATCGGGACCCGAGTCACTGTTTTGCATGCCGGGAGATGCAACCTGAATATCCTGACCATCAACGGTTTTCATCTCCTGTCTGTCGTATAAGCCGTATTGCCAAATATGTTGCAAAAGCTTCTCGTCCATGGATTATGCATTTTCGTTGCAAGGTAGAAAAAAAAAATGAATATCCACATGAACACCTTACTTAATTAATAACCACATAGTCACATAGTTTATTTATTTAAGGTAAAATAGTTACACAATAATCGGCGGTGTCTCATAAGCGCCCAACTGCTGTACTTCGACTTCGCTCAGCAACCACGTTACTTCGATATTCGGGCTCAGTCACGTACACTTCGGCTTTGCTCAGTGCATCGCTTCATGTACGCTCCTTCGCCCTCAATCTCAGCGCCTTGCATTTGGACACTTCTGAGACACCTTACCACTTTTTTGTTAAATTAGACTTTTGAGACAGCCTCTACTATGTGTAAAACAAGTTTTCTATGTAATACCGATGTAAAATTTTAAAAAAGATTGGACTATTTTAAAATTACAATTGATAAGTACATGACAAAAATTTAAAATTATTTGTATATTATTGTAAATGAAGGGTTTGAGAAACATGTAACAAATAGTTTTACTCGCTAATCGAGCAGAGCCTCAA
>DAOOBP010000104.1:0-6653 GCA_035407925.1 Salinivirgaceae bacterium | reverse complement strand
TCGAAGCATTTCTAATAGCAAAATAGCGTTCAAAAAAGATATAAACCGCTATAATTGACAAGATAAAAATAGGTATCATAAGGACACCTCCTTTAAGGGTCATTTCCCAAATTGACATGGTCATTTCGGTTGCTTGGCTTTCCGCAACAGCGCTCGGAACATCTTGAATGAGTGTGTTGATCATATAATAGTGATTTTTAATTGTTAACGATTTTGGCTCAAAGTTATTACATTTTTTATATCTATGGCTAAAAGCCAAATGGTTTTATTTCGATTTTCTTCTAAAAAACTTTCCCCACAGCTCGTTTAGTGTGTTAAACTCTTCACGATAAAATACGCCTGCTCCTTGTTTTGAGTGTGAATCGTAATTATTATCAGTTTTATGATATCCTTTAAACATTATTTTGCCACGTTTATCGAGTTTAACTTCCATTTCAAAGTCGCCTGCAATATTTGTTCCATTACTTGAACTTTGCCCAACTTGTCCTCCTCCCATCCCCAAGTTTGTGTTTATGGTTACTCGGTTGTTCAAAATTTGAGTTGATACAGCAAGTTCGTACTCGTGTGACGAAACTTCACCTCCCGGAGTGTAGTTAAACCCAATATCAAATGATCTACTGATTTGCGAAAGCCAATTGCTTACCTGATTTGACAACAATTCGCTTGCGTTGCTTTCAACACTCGATGGTCCCGTGGTTTCTGCAACTTTAACTGCTCCTGGCAGGGGTTGAAATCTGCTTAACACTAATAGCGATATCACTTGTTTGCTTATTTCGTCTGATTGTAATGCGTTTATTTGGTCTTGTGCAGCTTCGGCTGACGCCGGTAAAGTAACTTTAAAGTTAATATTTGGCGCCGTGAATGTCCCTGTCATAAGCAGGTGAGCATCCACTGCAATGCGTGAACCTTCATCTTCTGAGTTGAATGTCAGGTCGTATAAATTTGCCCTGCGCACTTTATAAACAGCGTCAATATCAATATTCGCATTAGTTGGATCGCCAGACCAAGTAATACTTGACCCTTTGGCTATGGCAAATCGTTTTTGAAAAACATCTTGCAAGGTAAACAGATAGTCTCCCTCTGAAATTATGTAATCTCCGTATATTTCTAAATCATCTTTTGGGGGCATATATATAGTCAAATTGCTTGACCCTTTGGCTTTTATAATATCTCCAATTGCAGGATCAAAAATTATTTGAACTTCAGCTTCGGGAGTAACCTCAAGATTCATCATTAAATTTAATTCCGATTCACTTCTCTTCTCTGTTTCAGAACCTTGCTTGTTTTTATCCGCTAATTCTGTTTTTGGTTGTTTAAAAACAATATAATCGGTCTGATTTATAGTTCCTCCACTGTTAAGCGGGATAAACAGACGTGTATTAGGTTCAGTTTTAATTCCCAACGAAATATCCAAATTATCAACCTTTCCTTTAACTGTTCCATTACCTGATGCGAATACTGTACCGTAAAACGTACTGTTATCTTTCTCTAAAGTATTTAAAAACATGAAGTTAGTGGCATTAAACCTGACATCAAGACCTAAGCTATCGAAATTGTTATGGGTAACTCTGCCACTAATAAGCAGATTGTTATTGTTCTTATCGACAACTCTTAAATCGGAAAAAATAATTGCGTCTGGCGAAATATCAATCCAGTCGGTAATTTGATAACGTGTTTTTGTATAATCTAAAACAAAACTACATCGGTCTAAGATAATTACACCCTCCATTTTTGGCGCCTTTAAATTACCTTTTATTATCATTTCTGCTGTTGTAAGACCTGTTAAATCGTGCAAAACTCCCTCTAAATAAGGATTTAAGATAGATAAATCAAACCTATCAACAAACAGTCTAAAATTCACGTTTGAGTTGTCAGGACTGTAATCGCCCACAATGTATAAAACGTCGTAGTTTTGAATTGTTGAGACCCAATCAACTTGTATCATCTCTAATAGAGGGTCCCACGAACTCGATATTTTCGTATCTCCGATTAATTGCCCATTATATTTTAAATTATCTAAATCGATTTGCGCAAGCACAAAAGGATTTTCATAAAGATTGGTTGCTACAATATCGGCTGTTAGAATCCCTTCGACACTCATTTCGAATTTATTTTTTAATAACACATTTAGTATCTCTAAATTAATTCTTTTTGTGTTAACAAATAGCGTATCATCAGAGTTGTTGCTTATTACACCGTTTACATACAGATGTTGATTTCGATGTCCGATAGCAAAGTTGTCAAATTCAATTTCCGAGCCATTTACTTTTACTATTGATGGCGAAATACTCCACGTTGTATCAGAAATTACGACGTTTGATGAAAGTATATTAATATCGAATTTATCGAAATTTCGAGACTCAGGAAACAGTATTTGCGAACTGATGTATCCACTGTAATTTGTTGTGTCATCAGTATTATAGTTATTCCAATTAACATTGAATGTCATTAGGTTGCTTTCAAGAATTGCGTTTAATGATACATTTTTCAACGACATATCTTGATAATAAAAGAAGTCGTCTGCACTTATATTGGCAATTATTTTCGTTGCTTCGTTATATCCCGAAAACGAAATATTGCTCAAGTACATATCTTGATATGATATTTTTGATGTTAAACCTTTCATATCAAACTTTCTTCCATTGGCTTTATATCTAATGTCCAAATAACTATTGTTACTTACAGTCAAAGCTGTATCAAACAGGTTTACAACTGGTTTAACATTGTGCAAGTCTATTTTAAGTTGAATATTTGTATAGTCATCCTCTTTAATTACTTTATCAGACCACGCAACTGCTGGCATATATTGCTTTACAGCATCGCTTAAAACATCTGATACAGTACTATATGTGTACTGTCCAGAAAGTGACACTCCTATAAATTCAGAATTGATATTCAATGTTTTAGAAATTCCTTTCCTATCGAAATTCAAATCTAAATTTACAAAATTGGCTTCTTCTCCTTTACGTGTAATGTAAACATCATACATATTAACCGTGCCAACTATACTATCGGGATTTATTCCAGAAAGATTTGCAACCATATCAAATTGCATACGTGAAGTTGAATCAGAGTCTAAACCGAGAGGATAAAAATTTAATTTTGAGAGATTTAGTATAAACTTGTGTTGTTGTTTTTTGGTACCGAATTCAACCCTGCCCATAAAATCCAATTCAACGTTAGGATCATCAATTGTAATATTTCCATCGTAAAATTTATCGGTCAGTTTGCCTTCAATTTCGACATTTTTATATGGATAGTTTTCAAAATCAACATGACTTATCAAAGTTTTGAGCTGCGCCGAAAAGGTTTTGTCTGGATTTAGCACAGAGCTGATATTTATTTTCGTATCAATCTTATCTAACATTGGGTATGTGCCTGATAAAACACCAATACTGAAATTATTTAATTGAACTATACCATTAAGGTTTATTTGTTTCTCATCGTTCAAGTTATATGAAATATTATGAAAAACAGTACCAAGATTTGTATTTAGCGTTCCCACTGATGAGATATTTGACATGGTTCCAGAGATAAAACTTTTGTAATTAATTCTTTTTAAACAACCTAGCTCGGGAGGCAATATAGAGTTACCCATATTATCCTTTAATACCTTCAACTGTTCCAACTGACTGTACGATGTTGTTAGGTTTTTTATATCGACATCGAAAAACATGTTTTCGGCATCAGGTAAACCTCTCAATTTGAGTGATGTGTGCAGTTTCGTAGAATCCAAAACTTCTATAAGTAAATTATCTCCATACAAATTGCTTAATGGTCCCGTTACTTTACCCTCAATTTTTGCTTTTAGATCGAGTTTCTTTATTTCTGGTGAAAACCATGCCAAGTCATCAGTTGTAATATTGCTTGAAAACAGATTGACATCGAATGACACTTCGTTTTCAAAATTAGCAAAAGCAGTGTCAGTTAATTGAATGAGCCTTATGTACTCAGAATTGACATTTGTTTGCCCAAACATGGTGTTAAAATGCTCGAACTTCAGCGCTTTAGGCTCTAAGCAAAAAAGAGTTGAGATATTATCGATCTTTAAACCACAATGGTCTGTTGTGGAGAGTTTTTTAATATCAATAGTAATTGTGTCGCCGTGCAAATCAAATGGTTGAGCCTCAACATTCAGATTGCTAAGTTTTAAGTCGCTAAAGTTCATTTGCTGCAATTTTTCGGGATTATAGGCTCTTAAAACATATTCTGATCGCTTAATATCAACAATGTGCGAATAGAGTCTGAAACTTGAAACTGTTGTGTCAACAACCGAATCAACTGTTCTAAACAGGTCTATCACTTTAATAAGATTCAAGCTATCAGAGCTGTCAGTGAGCATATGAAACTTTAGGCTATCAAGCTCTACACGGCTGAAATAGAGTTCAGGACCTTCCAAATTTATTTGTTCAACGCCCGCGGTCAATGAGTGGATATATGCCAAAGTGTCGCCATTAGTATCCTCAACATAAACACCTTTTATAACAAGATGATTAACAGGTCTGAAATTAATTTGTCCAATAGAGACGTTCAAACCATACTCATTTTTTAACCATGAGGTTACTTTTTGAGTTAAATATGTTTGTACTGAACTGCTAAGCAATACCAAATAGAGTATAAATGGCAGCGAGACAATCACCACCAATATCAACAACCATATTTTACCTTTACTCTTTATTGGGCTAATTTGTTTAGTTAATTAATGTTACTGCAAAAATAGTCATTCAGAGCTTAGAAACAGCTAATTTGAAGATATTTTGTTATTAACGAACTGTTAAAATAAAAAGTTTAACTTTGTGAGCCTTTTTTAATGTAATACCGATTGGACAGCTACCATATTCTAAACTTCACTATCGTTTGTTTGGACTATGTGTCTGTAACATTGGTATTTACAATTGTAAAATTAAAAAAAGATCGGACTTGTTTTAAATTACAATTGGTATAATATGTCGGTAATTATTTTGGGAATAGAGTCGTCATGTGACGAAACATCAGCATCGGTAGTAAAGGACGGCTATGTTATATCGAATTACATCGCAAACCAAACAATACACGAAAAATATGGCGGAGTTGTGCCCGAGCTGGCTTCAAGGGCACACCAACAGAATATTATTCCAGTTGTTGATATAGCTTTAAAAGAGGCTGGTGTTGAGTTGAACCAAATATCAGCAATCGCTTTTACGCGCGGTCCAGGGCTGTTAGGCGCTTTGTTGGTAGGAACATCTTTTGCCAAAGGTTTGGCTCTATCTCTGAACATTCCGATAATTGATGTAAATCACTTGCAAGCGCATATCTTGGTACATTTTATAAAAAAGGATACTTCCGATTTTCAAATGCCAAAGTTCCCGATGTTATGTTTGTTAGTCTCAGGCGGTCACACTCAATTAGTGTTGATTGAAGATTTTTTGAAAATGGAGATAATTGGACAAACAATCGATGACGCAGCAGGAGAAGCTTTCGATAAATGCGCAAAAATAATGGGACTTGATTATCCCGGAGGTCCTATTGTCGATAAGTTGGCTCAAGCAGGCGACCCCACTGCCTTTAAATTTGCTAAACCCAAAGTTGATGGTTTGGATTTTAGTTTTAGTGGCTTAAAAACTTCGTTCCTATACTTTTTAAGAGACCGTCTGCAAGAAGACCACAATTTTATCGAAAACAACAGAGAAAGCCTTTGCTCCTCGTTGCAAAAAAGCATTATTGATATACTTATTGATAAAACTAAAAAGGCAATAAAACAGACAGGAGTAACCAGCTTTGGCATTGCTGGAGGAGTATCTGCAAACAGCGAATTGAGAAAAGCAGTTCAAGCACTTGGCAAAGAGTTAAAATTAGATGTCTATATCCCAGAACTCTCTCTAACAACCGACAACGCAGCAATGGTGGCAATTGCAGGATACTACAAATTCCTAAACAACGAATTTGCCGACCATGGATTGGCTCCTTTGGCGAGAATGCCGTTTTGAACAAGGTGCAATAGAAAAGGTACAAGGTAAAAGTCTTACTCCTTTCTACTTGTTCCTAACTGGTAACTTTCTACTTTTGATTTTTAATTAATGTTTTATATTTTAAACAAATTGCTTATTTTTGTGCATAATATAAAACATTATAAACGTATGAAGAGAGAAAAGAGTGTATTATTACCAAGGTTAACTGATATTCTTAAAGAGATGGGCGAAAATATCAAACTTGCGCGTCTAAGACGAAAGTTGTCGGCAGAACAGGTTTCCGAACGCGCCGGCATATCTCGTTCTACCCTGTGGTTAATTGAAAAAGGTTCGCCCGGTACTTCATTAGGGATTTACGCACAAGTGTTGTTTGTGTTAGGGTTGGAAAAGGATTTGCTTCTATTAGCCAAAGATGACATATTAGGCAGAAAATTGCAAGATGCAAATTTACGAACACGTTCACGTGCCCCTAAAAAAAACAAAAAGAGAGAAAATTAAATATTTTGTTTGTTTTGTTATATAACTGCTTGTTTTGTAAATAGTCACTTCGACTACGCTCAATACACCGCATTGCTAATTGCTTTTACCTTTCAGGATTATAATACTACAAAAAAAGCCGAACTCTCGTCCGGCTTGTGATTCAGCTGGGGTTCGAACCCAGGACCCCATCCTTAAAAGGGATGTGCTCTACCTGCTGAGCTACTG
>DAOOBP010000103.1:0-6726 GCA_035407925.1 Salinivirgaceae bacterium | reverse complement strand
CCCTCATTTACAATAATATACAAATAATTTTAAATTTTTGTCATGTACTAAGAAATGAGACTTTTAAGACAGCCTCAACTTGCTCCTTTTATATTTCAAGATTCTTTTTGATAGCGCCAATTAAATCCTTAAACTTTACTGGCTTGGGAATAAAGTCGTTAGCGCCAAGTTCAATAGATTTTTGTTTTTCGTTGTCTAACATAAAGGCTGTTTGTGCAATAATAGGAACATTTTTATCTAATTCTCTTATAGCAGTAATTGCTTGAAATCCATTCATTACTGGCATTTGTATATCCATGATAATCAAATCGGGCTTGGATGATTTAAATATTTCTAACGCTTCCTTACCGTTTTTCGCCCAAATTAATTTTGCTTTTGTAGGTGTTAAAAACTCAGAAATTAGCATGTAGTTTATTTCCACATCTTCGGCAATAACAAAAGTTTTATTGCTTAAATCAGGATATTTTAAAGTCACAGATTTTTTATCACCTTTTGCCCATCTTATTAATGAGCTTGGAAATTTTATATAAAAAGTTGTTCCAACATTGACATTGGTCTCAAACCACATTTTCCCCTGTAGCAAATTTGTAATTTTATTAGCAAGAGCTAAACCAAGACCTGTACTGCCACTTTGATTGAAGTATTTATCCTGCTTCTTTTTAAAAAAGTCAAATACACTATCTTTAATATCATCGCTTATACCTATACCCGTGTCTTTAACAAAAACAACTAACTCATGTTTGTCGGTTATCTCATATCCGAAAGTTACCTGCCCTGATTCTGTATATTTGAACGAATTTTCGACAACATACGAAAGAACCTGTTTAAATCTGTACCAATCAGTTTTTAAATATATATCCACATCGCCTGTTTGACCACTAATTACTAAGCTTACTTTATTACGTTCATACAATTTTACATATTCTAAAGCAAGTTCATTAAAAAGCATCGACCACGATACTTCTTCAATATTTACTGTTAGCTGCCCTGCGTCTAACTTGCTGGCATCTAATATATTATCAAAAATTTTTACTAATACTCTAGCATTCTTTGTTATTGAACTAATAAACTCCTCTCTCTGATCGATGGTTAAATCGGGATCGGCGAGCAAATCGCTAAGCCCTAATATTGAATTTACTGGGGTTCTGATTTCTTGCGATATATTTGCCAAAAACGAGGTTTTTATTTTGTTCGCATTATCTGCCTCTGACAACGCTTTTTTAAGTGAGCTATTATCATCATCTCGTTTAAATATAAGAGCTAAAAGGAGACTAACAGTTTTAAGGAATGACTCATCAAGTTCATCTATTTCAGTAATAGAATTATGCTTTATAATTAATAATCCATACAAACAATTAGACAGCTTTAATGGAACGAACAGTAAATCATCCATTTCACTCCAATTATAACGCTGAGCAAGAACCTTTTCAGCAGTTGTTATTTGTTTTGAAGAGAGCAGACTTTCTAAGTTAATTAAAGCGTTAAAGTTTTTATTTTGAGAAAGGTTAATTACCTCAGGAACCCACTGACAATCAGCTTCTACATTGTAAGAAACAGATATTTTTCTAAGGACATTGCTTTTTTCATCTAAAGAGAGTAGAACAACAGTTCCAATCTTTTCGTATTGACAAATTAATTCAGTTAATTGCGATAAGTTTTCTTCAAAATTTTTAATGTCGGTAAACAATGCTATAATATCAGAAACTATTCTGTTCTGCGTTAACAGCCTATCATAAACTTTTACTTGCATTCTTTAACGTTTAAATCTTAGTATAAATTAGTATGAAACTAACGTAAATTCAACTATCATATATAACTGAGCGTGGTCAAATATAGACAAAAAAACTGCCATTTAACATTATTTTGTCGGAAAAAAATAAAATCACTCTATATATTAACCATATATTACTGATAATCAAATTGTATTTTGTTAATTTTTATGCCCTTAAAAATTAAGCCATACTAAAAAATTTAAATGAATGACCGTATATTAACCTATATTTACATTCTATTTGATAAAACAGAAAAATTCTTTTCAATACCACATAGAAACATAGAAAATGCAGTTAATTGAAAAGGAAATATTGATACAAGTCCCGACTTGTCCGCTTTTTGAAATCACGCCTCAATTACGCCTGATAATCAACAAGTTATATGTAGAAAAGATTCGAATTGTCGCACTAAACGCAGAAATTAAGAAAAATTTGTTTTTAATTTGTTAATGCTATCACAATGCGGTATTTGTTTTTTTTTGTTTTTTTCGAATATCAAAATCTAAGAGAGTTAACTTTATAAAACATGTGTTATTTCTAATATTGTTGTTTTTTTGTCGCACTAAAATGGACAAGTCAGGAAGTGTTACATAGAAAACTTGTTTTACACATAGTAGCTTGCTACTATGATTATTGTGTAACTATTTTACCTTACATATAAAAACTATGTGACTATGTGGTTATTAATTAAGTAAAGTATTCATGTGGATATTCATTAAATTTAATCCCAAAACCAGTTTTGCTTGGTAATAAACTTTTAAAATTAGAAATTAGAAAGCGGTGTACTAAGCGGAGCGATGCACTGAGCTTGTCGAAGTGTGAAAGGGAAAAGATACAAGTATCAACTTTTTTCAGGACAAAACAGATAGCGAAGTTTGGACTATAGTAGCTGTCCAGTCGGTATTAATTGAATCTACCCCTTGAACAATATTTTTTTAATTTTTGAGCTTACCATAATTTTTAGTACAATTGTAGAAAATATTTTATTATGAGAAGTAAATTAAGATTGCTAATTATCAGCATGTTGTACTTTACAACATCAT
This sequence comes from Salinivirgaceae bacterium, assembly GCA_035407925.1. Taxonomy (GTDB): domain Bacteria; phylum Bacteroidota; class Bacteroidia; order Bacteroidales; family Salinivirgaceae; genus JAAYQU01. The sequence goes on along the minus strand of DAOOBP010000103.1, from coordinate 3,911 downwards.
TCGGACAATACAATATTTCGGTAACAATAAATGGACTTCAAGATAAAGAGATTTATTTGGCTTACTATTTCGGAGATAAAAACTATGTTGTTGACACTTTACGGTTAGACAAAAAAGGTAGGGGAATCTTTACAGGAGACAATACTCTTGACGAGGGTATTTATCTAATTGTCTTACCATCAAGAAATTATTTCGATATAATAATTGATAAGGATCAACACTTTGCTTTGGAAACCGACACATCATCTGATATAAGAACGATGGTGAGAAAATTAAAAATTGAAGGCTCGGAAGCAAACAACGAGTTTCGTGAATATCAAGTATTTATGTTCGACAAAACAAAAGAGGCACATCTTTTAAAGGTCACGAGTGGGGACAAAACTGTATTGGAAAAGAGACGAAACAAGGCGAAATCAGATTTAGAAAAGGTCAACAAAGAGATATTAGACAAACAGAATGAAATTATAAGCCTCGGCTCTGACAAACTGCTATCTCAGATGATAAAAGCATTTGGAGACCCCGAAGTACCTGCTCACGGCTCTACATTCGACGGACAACAGGTCGATTCACTTTTCCAATACAATTACTATAAGGATAACTATTTCGAGAATGTAGATTTTTCTGATAAAAGGCTTTTAAAAACACCTGTTTATCACACACGCTTAGTACGATTCTTTGACCAAGTGGTGTCGCCAAATCCCGACAGCGTTATAAGTGCATCAGAAAAACTGTTAAACAAGACCGAAGGTTGTCCCGAAATATTCCAATACACTCTGCAATTTGTATTTAACAAGTTTAGCCAGAGTAAGATAATGGGACACGATAAGGTTACGGTATTTTTAGCCGACAACTATTATTTAAGTGGTAAGGCAACATGGGCAGATGAGGAGTATCTTGCAAAACTGAAAGATAGAGTTGATAAAATGCGCCCAAACGTCGTAGGCGCCGATGCTCCACAATTAGATAAAGCGCAAACTCCCGATGGAATGTTTTATCCACTGCACTCATTAAATAACAAAGTTATTGCCTTGATTTTCTGGGAACCCGAATGTGGTCATTGTAAAAAAGAGATGCCACAGTTAGTTGAGATATTTAACAAGTATCACCAAAAGGGTTTCCACGTATATGCTTTTTACACCCAAAACAATTTAACGGAGTGGAAAACATCAATAAGTAAACTTGGAATGGAAAACTTTGTAAATGTTTACGACCCATTTAATTTTACGTCATTCAGAGATTCTTACGATGTTTACTCTACGCCAACATTATATTTGCTCGACGAGGATTTTAAGATTTTAGCCAAACGAATTTCTATTGAGTCATTGGAAGAGATATTGGAAAACAAACTTAATTCAATTAGCAATTAGCAATGCTTGCTCTGAGCGTAGTCGAAGTGTGCAATTAGCAATGCGGTGCACTGAGCGAAGTGTCGAAGTGTGCAATGAACAATGATGCGGTGTACTTAGTTGCTGAACTGAGTCTGTAGTTTACATAGTACTTTTTTGTCCGTAGAACATTATATGATTAACTATAGGCGGCAAGCCTTTAGTTAAATTACGAGTTACGAGTTACGAATTACGAGTTACGAATTACGTCATCGGCTTTGTCGCTTCGCTTGTCGATGAATTAAAATTGAAACTTTTACACTTCACTTCGACATACTTCGACACTTCGACTTCGCTCAGTGCACCGCTCCGCTCAGTACATCGCCTTGTACACTTCGACAAGCTCAGTGCACCGCCTTGCACCTTGTACCTTGTATCTTTTCTATGTCACCCCTTCGGGGTTTAATAAACCTTTGGTTTTCAATGTGCTATAATCATTTCATCCCTTCGGGATTATTCTTTATGCGAAAACAATGTGCAATTAGCAATGCGATGCACTGAGCGTAGCCGCTACGTACTGAGCAAAGCCGAAGTGAAGTGTGTAATTATTATTTAAAATGCTCATTAGGATGATGAAAAATATTTACACTCCCAAAACTTATAATACCAATTGTAATTTTAAAATAGTCCAATCTTTTTTAAAGTTTTACAATGGTAAATACCGATGTTACAGATACATAGTCCAAAAGAGCGATAGCGAAGTTTTGACTATTGTAGCTGTCCAATCGGTATAACATTCTGCTTTTAACTCAATTGAATTTGTTCAACATATGCCACTCCGTGTTGATTTTCAATAACCTTTAATGCGCTTGAATTAGAAAAGGCGTGCATAAACGCGTGATGCGTTGTTAATATTAAGTCTTGTAATTTGTCGTCTGACTTTAAATCGACGATATTTAATCCTACTTTTTTGCACGTAGCAAGCGATATGTGTCTTGCATGAGTTTTAGAGTCCTCTTGACTTGAAAAGTGTTCGATTACTTTTTTTGTTTTGTCCTTTTTGTTTTTAAGCATATTGTCGTTGAGCCAATCCTCGGCATGCTGAGCATAGAGACCTCTTCTAATACTTCTATCCAATTTGGCATATTAGCGATTTGTTGGGAATATGTGTGTTGTTAATCTTGGCGTGAGGCTACCTTCTACTGGAAATATGTGTGTTGTTAATTTCGTAGGATATTCTTTGTAAAGAGTAAACTCCTTAATCGTGTCGCCCTCTTTATTCCATTCGTGCACAATATTGTTTGAGTTTATGCCAAGAATTGAAAAAATTTCGGTATATTCCTTTGCAAAGTCTCTCTCTTTGCTGTTTTCTATTTTTTTGCTCTCTTTTGCCATGACAATTAAATATTTAATTTGATACCACAAATATAACATTTATTGAGTTAAAAGAAAAGGGTTGATTCAAAATTAGCAATTGGAACGCAGAAGACACAGATTAAACAGATTAAACAGATAATCACGGATTTACGTGGGAAAATAAATTGTGGCGATTTGAACGGTTGTGGCGTTTGCAACGGTTGTGGTATGGTTTTCGTTGTTGTTGTGGTGGTTGTGGTGGTTGTGGTAGTTGTGGTGGTTGTGGTAGTTGTGGTGGTTGTAGAGACAGGGCATGCCCTGTCTCTACGTCAAAAACGTTACCCATATTAAAAACGTTACCCACGTTAAAAACGCCACCCACCCACGTTATCCCAAATATTGTGAATGTCGTTTTCATTCATTTTTCAAAAAATTTTTCCTGCTTCGCAGGAAAAATAAAAAAAACAAATAAATCAAATAGTAAAATAAATCAAATAAATTATTAATCCCTGAGACAGCGGACAGAAAAGCCTAACTCCTTATAGTTGCTGCGCCTGCGTACCGTGCTGCTATTGTAGTACACGTAACGGCCCCACGCGTAGGTAGCATAGCCCTCCGTAGCACTCCACCAAATACCGGTGCCTCCAATGCTGTCGAAATGTCCATCGTGGTGACGGGAACCACCCGGCAGGGCAGTAAAACCTGTTTCGTTAGTTGCGCCAGTATTTGGGTCTATCCAGTGTTGTGTGCCCGTTTCTTTAAGTTTACCGCCGGCAACATCTTCTCCACCAAGGTAATCGATTAATTGTGTCCACTCGGCATCGCTTGGCAAATGCCAGCCTGCAGGGCATATACCTCGCACTCCGCTGGGGTTAGCATTGCTACTTGTTGCTCCGTTCATAGCTGCAGACCAGTTGTATAATACGCCATAAGTATCATAGTTTTCAGTTGCTTTGGCGGCTGTAACATCAGTGCCATTGTAGTCATAAACGTAACAATAAGGCTCTATGTTTGAACCTGTTTCGGGTCCTACCACATTAGGCAGATAACGTAAATTTTCTGCCATCCACACTTGGTCGCCTATTTTTATGGTTTTGTAAACAGTGCCATCACGCAAGTCGGTAAAACTACCAAAATCAAAGACTCGTAGTGTGGTAAAAGAGATAGTGCCGCCGTAACCTGTTCCTTTACTGTTTGTTGCGTAGGCTCGTACATAGTATGTTGTATTAG
>DAOOBP010000102.1:0-6876 GCA_035407925.1 Salinivirgaceae bacterium | reverse complement strand
GATATTTCCCAAAAGTTTTTGATTTTGGGAAGAGTGCGCTAAGACCGAATATTTTGTAAAATGCAGTCATAGGTTTTGGTAATCCACGTTTTGATTCAGGAAGAAAATTCCCGTTGCCGTCAATCATTTTTACGCCAAGACCACCGGCTTCAGGTGTTGATTCCATGAAGTTTACGGTTTTTTTAAAAGTATCTTCCTGTACAATGGTATCAGGATTTAATAACAGAACATATTTACCTTTAGACTTCTTGATAGCAAGGTTGTTAGCCTTAGAAAATCCCAAATTTTCTTTGTTCTCTATTAGTATTACCTCTGGAAACAGATTGCGAACCATTTCGCAACTGTTATCATACGAATTGTTATCTACAACAAATATCTCACAATTAATATCTTGAGACGCTTTTCTGACCGAATGGAGACATTGCTCGAGAAAATACCTCACATTGTAATTTACTATAATAACCGAAAGTATAGTGTTGTCCATTTGGGGTTTTTAATATAATAGAAATGCAAAAGTATAAAAAATATGCATTGCATTTGTAAAATTTGCATTAAGCAGTATCATTATGGACTAAAATCAGTTTGGATGCAGAGTTTGTTTTATTGAGATTAATGTCCCGTTTCTGTTTTAAATACAACCTCAGAAATTTTTTGTCCATTGCAGTAATAGAGGGTTTCAGAATCTGATTGTATTTTTATATATTCTCGGGCTTCTCTGCCGTCGTTAATTACAATTCTAACAACTTTTTTCCCATTCCATTCGTGAAACTCCTGCGATAAACCTGTATCATATACTTTTGCCAAATTGGCAATAAAATCTTTGGTTCTGCTCTCTGGAGAGAATGAGAATTGTTTAAATAGTTCCTTTTTTCTATTTATTTTATCAATCTGAATTTTAACATATTGATCTGATTGGTTGATAGTTAATGCTTTGTTGTAATATTGCTCAGCTCTATCGTAATCAGAGTTTTGAAAATATCTGTCGCCACTTTCAATTAGCCTTCTGTATTGTTCACTATTGCTTCGATCGATAGATATATTTAACTGTGTGCCTAGAAACTTTATTTGTTTAAAAACGTACTCGTCATTAGGGTTTAACTTAGATGCTAATTCGTAGTGATACAAAGAGTTAATATAGTCTCGATTACTTATATATTTATCGGCAAGAGAGACATGATGATTGTAAAGTAATTTTTTATACATCGAATTGTCAAACCTGCTATTTAAAGTGTCTGCCAAGTTGGCTTTATACCATGCGTAGTTGTTTTCCGGATAAACAGAAGCTGATTCGGAATAGAATACCGATGCCTTTAAAAAATCATGCTCACGCATACAAGAGTCGCCAAGTTGTTGTAAATCAACAAAGGCTTTATATTTATCACTCTTTTTTAATAATTGCATTTCAATAGAGTTTATTTGCTCTACAGGATATTGATTATAGGGATCATATACTCGTGCCAATAAATAATAGTCAATTGCTTTTACTAGTTTACCACTCTTTTTTTCATTTTCTGCGTGAGTTATATATTTGTTGTACATTGTACTACGCTCTTTTTTTACATATAATACAAGATTATTGCTTAAATTTTTTATTTTTCCTGAATAGTTGTAATCAAAATCAAATTCGCCAAAATTTGAAAAGTAGTAAATCTTTGCAACAGGTAGCTGGAAAACAGAAAAGTCTGTTTCAGGAATTTCAGGAAATATCTCCATATTAAACCAATAGGTCCACTCTCTCTCTTCATTTTCACGAACATTGGTGTCTATTGTTAATCTTTTAGTAACATAGCCGTAGGCAGCAAATATTAATTGATATTCCCGATTTAACTCTAATTCAAAATTAAAACGCCCTGCTAAGTCGGTTTCTGCAACCATCAATAACGAACCATAAGAGTATAGTTGTACCATGCTACCCGATATAGGTTTCCATCCATCACGCAAAAATCCGCTAATTCGCAAGCCTCCACTTTGAGCTGATACAGAGCCAAATAGATTGATAAAAATTATTAGTAAAAGTATTTTAGAAAAGTTTCTCATTTATCAATTTTAAATCTATTGTCTTACAATGGGCTAATTGCAATAATTGTACCTAATATCAATATAACCATTCTATTTATTGCAATTATATACAATTTTTATCAAAATTTGTGTTTACGTATATGTTACAACAGCATTTACCATTGTGAAATTTTTAATAGTGATTTAGCCCCCTAAATTGTTACAATTCATGTTTAATATATATGTGTTTGAATATTAACAATATAGTAAAGTTTATCGATTTATTAAAATAATTTGTTAATATCACTGCCGGCGTATTTTAAATAATTTACTGGCAATCAAAAATTCCCATACCGTGAATTTATTACGTCAAAAGTGCCTATCTTTGTACACAGTTGCGTAAGAAACTGACATGCTCACGTGTTTAATATTTATAAAAAAACTATTAGCGCATTAACGATTACAAAAATAAGAATAAAATAATTTGAAAATGAAGATATTTCCTGTAAAAACAGAATGTTTTATGATTGATGGAGGGGCAATGTTTGGCGTTGTTCCTAAAGCCATTTGGAAGAAACGTTATCCGTGTGATGAAAATAACTTGTGTAATAATGCTATAAGAAATCTTTTAGTTGTTAGTGGCGACAGACGAATTTTAATTGATACTGGTATCGGAACCAGAATGCCAGAAAGTTTTCTTAAATATCAATATATCAATGGTAATGATACGTTGTTAGGCAGTTTAAAAAAACATGGTTATACACCCGAAGATATTACCGATGTGATTTTCACTCATTTACATTGGGACCACAGTGGTGGTGCACTAATTGACGATAAAAACGGCAATCCAAAACCACAATTTCCAAACGCCAAAATGTGGGTTTCGCGACAACAGTGGGAGTGGGCAAATACATCTAATTTAAGAGAAGAGGCTGCATATCCTGAACATTTGATTAAACCGTTAAATACGTTTGGAAAGCTTAATTTTATTGAGGAAGATACGGAGCTTTATCCAGGCGTCGAATTGCGTTTACATAACGGACATACAATAGGTTTACTTATCCCTGTCATTAAAGCCAATAAAGCAACTGTAGTGTATGCAGGCGATTTAATTCCTTCAACAGCAAACATTCCACCGATATATCTTTCGGCTTACGATATTTATCCAATGGATGCAATTGACGAAAAAGTAAAGATTCTAAAGGAGATTACAGAAAACAATTATGTTGTTATATTTCAGCACGATATAAATATTGAGGCGGCGACTATTGAAGATACCCCTAAAGGATACAAAGTTAAAGAGACCTTAAAAATCGAGGATTTAAACTAATTTATTAAGAGTTACCGTGTCAACTATTGAGATAAAAAATAGACGAGCGTCATTTGAATATGAGTTTATTGAAACTTTTATTGCAGGATTAGTTTTAAAGGGAACTGAGATTAAATCAATTAGACAAGGCAAAGCAAACTTAACCGACTCATATTGCGTTTTCCACAATAGTGAACTTTATGCAAAAGGGGTTCATATTGCTGAATATGAAAAGGCTGCACACTTCAATCATGATCCACGTTCCGAACGTAAACTTTTATTGAATAAGAAAGAGCTTAAAAGGCTCGAACGAAGAGTAAAAGAGCGAGGTTTTACTATTATACCTGTATCCTTATTTATTGATGAACATGGCTGGGCAAAACTAAAAATAGCGCTTGCACGAGGTAAAAAAGTTTATGATAAACGCGAGTCAATTAAAGAGAAGGAGATGAAGCGCGGCAATGAGCGTTTCAGAAGAGGACTAATAAGTTAAAAACAATTAAAGATTATCAATTAACAACTGTTTTGTCCCACTTTTTTTACTATTATAATTTTGCCCATCAGAGAGGTTTTTTTAATTTCGCAAAGGCATAAAAGAATATGCCAAATTAAATATTAATCATAATAATTATAGATGTAATGAATACAATTAAAAATTTCCTATTTCCCATGCTAATAATGGGAGCGTTCTTTCTCTTCGCAACCAGTTGCAAGGAGGAAAAAATAGAGTTACCCACATTATCAACTGAGGCAGTAATTGATATTACAGATAACACTGCAAAAAGCGGTGGCGACATTACCTCAGATGGAGGTGCAGCTATAACAGCACGAGGAGTGTGTTGGGGCACAAACCAACCCCCAGCGCTATCAGACAACAAAACCTCAGATGGAACAGGAACGGGTAAATTTTCCAGCGTTTTAAGTGATTTGTCGCCCAATACCACTTATTATGTACGGGCTTACGCAACAAATAGCAAGGGAACAGGTTATGGCACTGTCGTCTCTTTTACTACACGAGAAAATTTAAACCTACCTAAATTATCAACAACAACAGTTACTGATATTACGGAGACTACTGCAAAAAGTGGAGGGAACATTACATCAGACGGTGGAACACCTGTAACGGAACGTGGAGTTTGTTGGGCAGCAAACAATATCCCAACAATATCAGACAACAAAACCGTTGATGGAACGGGGATTGGTGAATTTTCAAGCATATTGAGTGATTTGTCCTCTAATACCGCATATTATGTAAGAGCCTATGCAACAAACAGTGAAGGAACAGGTTATGGCAATATTATCTCTTTTATCACACTACAAGGGGAAAATATGGGAAGTTTCACTGATTCCCGTGATGGTAATGTATATAAATTCATAACTATAGGTAATCAGGTTTGGATGACAGAAAACTTAAAATATTTGCCAAATGTGGTAGGACCCAAAACGGGTTCAGATAGCGTACCTTATTGTTACGTTTACGGCTATGATGGCGCTGATGTTACCGCAGCCAAAGCAATAGATAGTTATAAAACCTATGGTGTTTTATATAATTGGGTAGCAGTCGTTAACGGCGCAGCAAGTAGCGATGCAAATCCAAGCGGAGTGCAAGGTATATGCCCTAAAGGCTGGCATTTACCCAGCGATGCCGAGTGGAAACAGCTTGAAATGTATCTTGGAATGACAGAAGAACAGGCAAATTCTACTGGATTTCGGGGTACCGATGAAGGAGGAAAACTTAAAGCTGCTGGTATCATGGCACACTGGACATACCCAAATACAGGCGCTACTAACGAATCAGGTTTTACTGCCTTGCCGGGAGGCTACCGTAAGCTTAATGGAAGTTTCGACCAAATAGGATATTATGGTAACTGGTGGAGCGCTACGGAGAGTGATGAGACTAATGCATGGTACCGTAGCATGTCCTACAATGGAAGCGATGTAGGTAGATACATCTACGCTAAGCAGTTTGGTTTTTCTGTCCGCTGTTTAAGGAATTAATATCTTGAGTTAAAAGTTTATAAAGCGGTACACTGAGCGCAGCCGAAGTGTTAAAAGTTTATAAAGTTGAACGAAAATTATTCAATTCAATTTCGTGTCAACATAAAACATTTTTGTAGCTTTGCACAAAAATTAAAAAATTCGATAATGACAAAAAAAGCCGAAATACATACCGAAAAGGGAGTGATGGTAGTTGAGTTTTTCGATGCTGATGCCCCAAATACAGTAGCGAATTTTTGTAAGCTTGCTGAAAGTGGATTTTATGATGGATTGCGTTTCCATAGGGTAATACCCGATTTTGTAATACAAGGAGGTTGCCCAAACAGTCGAGAAAAAGGAAATCCACGTGCAGGGACAGGCGGACCCGGTTATAAAATAGATTGCGAATTAAGTGGCGGAAATCAATATCACGATCGAGGAGTACTTAGCATGGCGCATGCAGGAAGAAACACAGGAGGTTCGCAGTTTTTTATATGTCATAATCGAAAAAATACGGCTCATTTGGACGGACAACACACTGTATTTGGAAAGGTTGTCGAGGGTTTAGATGTTATTGACCAAATACGCAAAGATGATTTGATTAATAAAATTGTTATTCTTTAGACATAAACTAAAGACTTGTATATAAGAACTTTGATACAAATATTGTACGTTGTTTATATGCAAGTTTTGTTTGATTATAAACTTTAATAAATAAAAACAGATGAAATTCACAAAAATTATTGCACTTGCAATTGGCGCAACGCTAATTGTATCTTGCCAACAAAAAGGCAATGTGGTAAAAACTGCCGCGCTTAAAACAGTTGAAGATAGCGTTAGTTATGCTATTGGTATGCAACAAGGACAACAGCTTTTGGGCGGAATGAAACAGCTTGAAATAGACACACTGTTAAACAAAGAGGTTATTGTTCAAGCCTTTATTAATGCCTTAAATGAAGCTCCTGCTCAAATCGAAGAAATGCAAGGACGCATGTTAGTTCAAAACTATGTTCAGAGTAGTATGGCTGCTCAGCAACAGAAACAAGAAGCAAAAGCATTAGAAGATAATGCTGATGTTAAAAAAGCAGGCGAAGAGTTTTTAGCAGAAAATGCCAAGAAAAGTGGCGTTACCGTTACTCCATCAGGACTTCAATATGAGATTTTGAAAGAGGGTAAAGGTCCAAAACCCACCGCTAACAATGTTGTTAAAGTTCACTATCACGGAACTTTAATTGACGGAACTGTTTTTGACAGTTCTGTTGAACGTGGTGAGCCAACTGAGTTCGGCGTTACACAAGTAATACAAGGCTGGGTCGAGGCTCTTCAACTTATGCCAGTTGGTTCAAAATGGAAACTGTATATACCACAAGAACTTGCATACGGAGGTCGTGCTATGGGTGAAACAATCAAACCATATTCGGCGCTTATATTCGAAGTTGAACTTTTAGCAATTGTTAAATAATAACAACTTGTTAATTTACAACAAACAACAAAAGAGAGCTAATTATAAAACTCTCTTTTGTTGTTTTTAGGCTATTAATTTTAAATGAATATCCGCATGAATACCTTACTTAATTAATAACCACATAGTC
>DAOOBP010000101.1:0-6925 GCA_035407925.1 Salinivirgaceae bacterium | reverse complement strand
AAAATGTGACAATTATATGTTTTCTATTACCTAAATTTTCAGGGTTTGGGATTAAACAGAATTCCACTGATAATAATCTGTGTTAATCCGTCAAATCAGTGTCATCTGTGTTCCAATTATCGTAATAAACGCTCCAAATCTCCCTCTATCACCCGCACGTGCAGAGAAAAACATATCGTTATTGCACTTTGTGCAAATATTGGCTGTTTCAATATTTTCGGGATTCAAGCCTGATTCTATCAAAATATTGTAATTTGCTTTTACTAAGTCAAATACAGGATTTTTAAATTTTGGAGTTACAGTGAACAACTCATTTGCATTATTCAATGATGATTTTGCCTGTTCAATCACTTCCTCGCCAACCTCGTAACAACACGTTCCAATGCAAGGACCAATTCCTACAACTAAATCGGCAGGGTTGGAGTTATAATTTTTAATAAAATATTTTACTACATTTTCAGCAATTCTGGCAACTGTCCCTTTCCATCCGGCGTGGGCTGCTGCTATAACGTTTTTCACAGGATCGTAAAAAAGAATAGGAACGCAATCGGCTGATTGAGACATAATGCAGATGTTTGGGTAATGGGTAATCATAGCATCTGTGTCGGCAACTGCGGTTTCGCGCTTAATTGTTCCTAACCCCTTGTGAATATCGGTTATTAATGCTATTTTGTTGCCATGTATTTGATTAGCAAAAACAAAGTTGTTTAGTTCTAAATTAAATTGATTAGCAATAGCCTTTCTGTTGTCTATAACCCTATTGTCGGGTATAAAACCGTTAAGCCCAATGCTGAAATTACTGTTGTTCAGACGGTTTCGTGTTGTAATAAAATGGACAATTCGGTCTGAGAACTTGCTAAGATTTTCAAATTTGAAATAGCTGATAGGTGCATCAAAAAAAATCATACGTTGTTTTTGGTAAAGTAAAAATCTATTAAAAAAACAAAGATACTCCGTTATTAATTAATTGAACGCATTTTTGATTCAACAACGTAGATTATCCAAAAAAAATCAACAACAGACAATTTTGCTTTGTAACTTCAAAAATCTTTGATAAAATTGTAAATAAATTCATAAGAATTATGCTCGACTTTTTAAATGTTAATAAACAGCTACTTACACAAAACTGGAGCCTGTACCTGTTTTTTATTGTTGCAGTGGCTGTGTTTATTCAGCTTATTTACTACTTTTTTGTCTATTTCAGAGTAACGCTCCACAGTCACAAAAAAACTGAAGATAAAAACAGCGATGTTTCGGTAGTAATTTGTGCTCGTAATGAGGAGCAGAATTTAATTGATAATCTTCCCAAACTTGTATCACAAAACTATTCAAATTACGAGGTTTTCATAATTTTAGACGCTTGTGTTGACGGCTCGCTTGATTTGATGAAAAATCTTGTAAAAGAGTATAATTGTTTGAGATACACTATAATTGCTAAAGATGATAAATTTACCCACGGAAAAAAACTTGCGCTGACAGTTGGTATTAAAGGCGCCAAAAGCGATAGATTATTGCTTACAGACGCCGATTGTTATCCAGCTTCGCAAAATTGGATTACGAGAATGGCGCACCACTTTAACGCAGGTTACGAGATAGTGCTCGGCTACGGTAAGTATAAACCACAGAAAGGTTTTCTCAACCGTATTATTAGATATGATACGTTTTTTATTGGGCAACAATATCTTGGTATGGCTTTGTCGGGGCTCCCATATATGGGAGTCGGCAGAAATTTGGCATACAAGCGAAGTGTATATGATTCACAAGGAGGATTTTCGAAACACTCTCATATCGAATCGGGAGATGATGATTTATTGATTAACGCAGCCGCCAACCGTAAAAACTGCACCATTGAAATACACCCCGATGCGCATACAATATCAAAAACACCTGACACCTTTAAAAGGTGGAGAAATCAAAAACGGCGTCATTTGCAAGCATCGGCGATGTATAAAAAAAGAGATAAGTTTATACTGGCATTTGAACCTTTAACTCGTTTGATTGTTTGGTTTGCACCAATACCCTTATATTTCGTGGGAGAGTGGCGTTTAGAGGCATTAGCGCTCTCTTTGCTACGGTTAATTGTTTTTATGACCATCTTAAAGTTAAACATGAGGAAGTTAAACGAGAAAGGAATCTGGCTATTAGCCCCCATTTTTGATATTATCTTACCACTTTTCACTTTTGGAATATTAGTGTCAAATAAATTTAGAAAGAGGACAATTCTATGGAGATAAATCCCAATTTTTCTAAAAGGGCGCTAGAAGATTACGAGTTAGTTCTGCGAGTTCAAGAAGGTGACGAAAAAGCGTTTGCCGCACTGCTAAGACACTACAGGGATTCTGTATATTTTATGCTATACAAAATGGTTAATAATCAGGCTGATGCAGAAGATTTAACGATCGAAATATTTGTAAAAGTATATCAAAATATCGACAAATATTCTCCATGTCATGCTTTTAGCACTTGGTTATTTAAAATCACTTCTAACCATTGTATCGATTTTATACGCCGCAAAAAGGAGCATGCCCGAATTGTTGAAGCAAACCAAGACGACAGATGGGAAGATGGAAATTACCGATATATACAAGTAGAAACACCAGATTTAAATCCCGAAGGATTATTAATAAACAAACAAAAGGCAAACACCATACGTGCAATTGTAAAAGAGTTAAAACCCAAGTATAGCAGGCTAATTGAGTTGAGATTTTTTGAAGAGCGAAGTTACGAAGAGATAGCCAAAATAATGGATATGCCCATAGGAACCGTTAAAGCTCAACTATTTAGAGCTAAAGAGCTTTTGCACGATATACTTCGTGATAAAAAACAGAGCATTTAATGAAATCGATTTTAAGATATTTCTCTGATTTACAACCTGTTCAAATTGAGCAGTTTAAACAATTAGAGCCACTTTATTCTTCTTGGAACGAAAAAATCAATGTTATATCAAGAAAAGATATAGAAAACCTATATGAACGACATGTACTTCACTCATTGTCAATAGCCAAGATTATTAAATTTGTCAGCGGTACAAAAATTATTGATGTTGGAACAGGCGGAGGCTTCCCGGGGATACCGCTTGCTATAATGTTCCCCAATGTTGAGTTCTGCTTGATTGATAGTATCGGGAAAAAAATAACCGTTGTAAAAGAGATTGCAAAAGAGTTAGGACTAAAAAATATTACCGCTATACAATCACGTTCTGAAAACATTAACAAGAAGTTCGATTTTATTGTTAGCAGAGCAGTAACTGATATACCGCAATTTATTGGGTTTACACAACATCTGTTATCCACGCGCGATAGAAACTCTATTCCTAACGGAATACTATATCTTAAAGGAGGGGATTTCAAACACGAGCTTGATAAAATCAAGCAATACAGTGAGATATACGAAATTTCAGACTATTTTAAAGAGGAGTTTTTTAAAGAAAAGCGAATAGTCTATATTCAATTAACAACTTAGGAATTGTAACGAAATAATCTAATCAATTAACTTGTTTTTCTTGATTTAATTAAGGCATTAAGGAAAATTAAGATTCAAATTCGTAACTCGTAACTCGTAACTCGTAATTCGTAATTTTTTTTAACTTTGTAAGTCAAAACAAACCGAACAGTCATGGCTAAAAAAACAGATACAAAAGGTCGAAAGAAAAAAGAGAGTGAAGTAAAATCAAAACCATCATACTTATTCTATTTTTACTTTGCTTTTCTCACTATTATTTTTCCTATAGTGCACTATAGCAAGGCTTTAGACACCGCTCTTATGCCACGACTATTTGCTTTATCGCTGTTTGTCGCCATTTTTGGAGTGTTATTCTACTTTCAGATGAAAAAGTACAGGATAACATCCTCGATATTAAAAGATAAGGTTTTTATTTTAATGGCTGCCTTTATACTTTTGTCTATTATTAGCTTGATATTAAGTTCAAATCCTATTGAGGGGTTATTGGATATTATAAGATTAAGCCTTATGACTTTTATAATTTTCTGGACAGTTGTAATGGTAACATACGAGCCTGACGGTCTTGAAAAAATGTTAAAATTTTTGACTCTAACGGGTCTAATTTTAAGTGTTATAGCCTTCTGGCAGTACTTTACTGATGTTTTTCAATCAAAAGAGAAGTTTTTCGAAGAGTATGGTCGCCAAACACCGATAATATATCAAGTTCGGGGACTAATGGCGCATAAAAACCTGCTCTCATTTGCTTTAGGGCTGATTCTGCCTTTCACAATATTTGGAACGATAAAACTTAAAAAAAACTGGAAAAGGCTTGCAATTGTTGTAACCGTAGCGATACTTCTTTTATTATTGATACTTCAAACTCGTGCAATTTGGGTTGGTTCTTTTGCAGCTATTGCAGTTGTTATTCTCACATTACTATTTTTGGGTAAACATCTTGGGGTTTCTAAAAAGTGGCGTATAAGCTTTGCAGTAATGGGAGTTATTGGTTTTTTAGGTATAGCAAGCATTCTGTTTTTAAGTCAGAGAAACAGCAATAATCAATATATCAAACAGTTACAAAGTATTGTAAATCCATCATCAAAGCAAAATATCCACCGTATCAATATTTGGAAAACTACGCTCGATATGATTCCCGAAAAACCTGTTTTGGGTTATGGTCCTGGAAACTGGAAACTTCATGCGCCAAAGTTTTATAAAGGTAGGTTTACCAACGAAGAGGAGCTAAACTGGCAACGACCACACAACGATTTTCTGTGGGTAATGACAGAAAAAGGGTTGTTAGGGTTTGCTATCTATATGTCGGTATTCGTTGTGATATTCTATTATCTGTTCAGAACTATCAGACGCTCCGAGAATAGTAAGGACAGACTTTTTGCACTTTTCCTAATTGGTGCGCTGACAATGTATTTAGTCGCTTCGTTTTTCGACTTCCCCTATGAACGCGTATTTCACACTATGTTTTTGGGAATTTTGTTTGCTACAGCTATAATTTTGAACAACAAGTTGAAAAGCGTTAATAACGATGATAAAATCATAAAGCCAGCTTTTGTTCTGCTTCCAATTGCTATAGGCATATTTGGAGCTATTTACGCAGCGCAGTGTATCGATCAGGAGGTTCATTTGATTGTTGCTCGAAAAAACTTTAACTATATCAACAATATGGCTAATCTTGGCAGACAACTACCTACCCAAGAGGCAAATCGCAGATGGCGTATTGTTTTGGAAGAGTCGCAAAAGGCTCAAAAGCCACTCAAAAACATGGATCCACAAGCAAATCCAATCTACTCATACGAGGGAATTGCTTATATGAATCTTGGCGATTATGTTAACGGCGTTAGAGTGCTTGAAATGGCTCGACAACAACATCCTGGAAATATTTTTATACTTAATAATCTTGGCGCAGCATATTTCCATCTCGAAAAACTTGATATAGCAAGAGAATACTTAGAAAGATCGTACAAAATATTCCCTTCAAGAGACTGTGTAATAAATCTTTCAGCTGTTTACTATAAATTAGGTATGTACGACGAAGCTTACGAAATTATTCAAGCGTTCCCCGAAGAAAAAAGAACCGGGAAAATGCTCCGAAACTTAAAAGCCTTAGAAACAATTTTTGAAAATCAAGGACAAGAACCTGAGGCAATTAGCAATTAGCAATTAACAATGAACAATTACAAGTTGCGAGTTAATGATAAATTAATTAAATATCAAGTGGTTATGTTATTGATGTAGAGACAGGGCATGCCCTGTCTCTACGTTAATAACGTAACCCACGTTAAAAACTGTACATTGCTAATTGCACATTGCTAATTGCACACTTCGGCTTCGCTCAGTGCACCGCATTGTTAATTGCTAATCGCAAAAAATTTAACAATTCATTAACATTTATTTTGTTCAAAATACACTTAACTTATGCTACTGATAATTAAAGTATTGTAAAAAAATACAAAATTCACCTACCCTCTCCATAAAAATTAGTATTGCATAATAAGATTATTTTGTTTTACTTTACAATACAAAAAAACTGAAACATGTAATAAACTAAAAATCAAATGTTATGAAACGATTTTCATTATCAATTCTGTTGTGCACTACACTATTTGCAGCAGCAACAGCACAACAGCAAGGCTTTAACTACCAAGCCGCCATACAAAAACAAGATGGCACAACGCTTCAAAACAAAGAGGTTAAATTACGAATTAGTCTGATTGACCAAAACACTAATTCCGTTTATTACTCTGAGTTACAAACCAGTACCACCAACAATCTCGGTATCGTTAACTTAATAGTAGGGCAAGGCGAAGCGCTGTCAGGCAACTTCGCCACTATCCCATGGAGCAGTGGAACAGTACTGATCAAGGTTGAACTAAAAGATGGTAGCAGTTATGTTAATATGGGCACATCACCCATTATGTCTGTTCCGTATGCTATGTACGCCGCAACAGGCAACCAGGGACCAGAAGGACCCGCTGGACCTCAAGGACCTGCAGGACCGCAGGGGCAACCTGGACCGACTGGACAACAAGGACCTGCCGGACCACAGGGGCAACCTGGACCAACTGGACCTCAAGGACCTGCCGGACCACAGGGACAACCTGGACCGACTGGACAACAAGGACCTGTAGGACCACAGGGGCAACCTGGACCGACTGGACAACAAGGACCTGTAGGACCAATCGGACCGCAAGGACCGCAAGGAGAGCCCGGATTACAGGGCGAGACAGGACCTCAGGGAGAACCAGGACCAACTGGACCTCAAGGACCTGCCGGACCACAGGGACAACCTGGACCGACTGGACAACAAGGACCTGTAGGACCAATCGGACCGCAAGGACCGCAAGGAGAGCCCGGATTACAGGGCGAGACAGGACCTCAGGGAGAACCAGGACCAACTGGACCTCAAGGACCTGCCGGACCACAGGGACAACCTGGACCGACTGGACAACAAGGACCTGTAGGACCA
>DAOOBP010000100.1:0-6940 GCA_035407925.1 Salinivirgaceae bacterium | reverse complement strand
AATTAGTGGGTTTATAGAAACAAACTCTACACCTGAGCTATGCAGTATAGAAGAACTGTGTAAAAACAAAGGTTTTGATATCGAAGTTAATGAAAACACCACTAACAATATCCATGCTACAATAAGAGATAATCAGATGAATATCAGTTTGTTTGTTACTGATAACGGAATTAATTATAAAACTAAAATACCCAATCTGTTTAGTTATGCATTTATAAGTGTAATAATTATTGCGTTGCTTTTCAGGCTTTTACCATTGGGAGTGTGGATAATGCTACTGTTTTTTGTTCCACTAGTACTTATTGCAATTAAAGTTGTGTACGACAAGCGTGTATATAAAATTGTTGATTCAGTTATACCCGAAAGTTTAAAGTTTTTACCCGAAAAAGCTACAAAAGAACAGTTGGAGTGGCTTAAAAACCCAAACGTTTGCCCCGCTTGCGGAACAGAACGCAATCCATATCACGACAAATGCCTCGAATGTGGACTACACTTTGGAGCAATTAAAAAACTTATTGACAATCAGTCACAAACAGGTACAAAAGAAGTTAAAATTATTTATAAAAACGAGAAATGAGAAAAATAGCCGCTACATATATTTATCCAATTGTCACTCAACCAATAAAATACGGTGTTTTATATTTAGACGACAACAATACTATCGTTAAAATAAAAGATAATGGCGGAGAGATGATCGAAGAGCAAGGATGCGAATATTACAATGGTGTAATTGTTCCCGGGTTCGTAAATGCACACACACATTTAGAGTTGTCACATCTTAAAGGCTTTTTCAAAAAAGGCGCTGGCATGCGCAACTTCCTGCAATCGATTTTGACACGACCTAAAACCGAAATATCAGAAATTACCGAATATGCCGAACAATACGATAGGCTGATGTACAATCAAGGCATTGTAGCTGTAGGCGACATTAGCAATACTCTTGATACGTTAGAGATAAAGAGTTCGAGCAAAATTTATTATCATACTTTTGTAGAACTATTCGGACTGGCACAACAAAAATCGGCAGATATTTACAATAAAGGTGTATCTATTTGCGATGCTTATAAACAAAGAAATTTAGCCGCTACTATAACGCCACATGCACCCTACTCGTTGAGCAAAAGCCTTTTACAAAAAATTTGTACAACCGAGAATAATCAACTTCTTAGTATCCACATTTTAGAGAACAGCATAGAACAGGAGAGTTTGAGCGATAATAAACAATCACTAAAATCTATTTTTCATTCGTTAGACGCTAGTGATATTGAAAATATTACCGAACACCCATTTCAATTAATGTTACAAGATATTAAAAACAGCCGGGTATTAACGGTACATAATACTCATGCCACGGCAAAAGATTGGGATATAGCCCTTAACATTGCCCAAAAAAACAACATATCTCTATTTGCCGTAACCTGCCCTCGTTCTAATATATTTATTAACAATCTTTTACCCGATTACAGCCAGTGGAGTGATAAAATTCCCATCTGTATTGGGACTGATAGTTTGTCTTCAAATACCGATTTGTCAATATTAAACGAAATACTTTTTTTGCTCAAAAAGACAAATTTCTCTTTTGACGAGCTACTTAAATGGGGAACACTAAACGGCGCCAAAGCACTAGGTGTTGACAAAAAATTCGGCAGCTTTGAAATTGGCAAAACTCCAGGAATAAGCCTAATCACACAGTTTGATTACATAGAGATGAAACCTACCGATAATGCAACTATCTGCAGAATTGTTTGACAAATAAATTTATGAATAACCGTATATTTACCTATACTTATTGAACATAAAAATCCTTTTCAAAACCACATAGATACATAGGGTTCACTGAAAAAGTCTAAGTTATTTTTGGATGGTGGTTGGTGAACGTTAACTAAATAACCATTAAGGAGTTAAGAAACATTTAGGAAAGACTTCGTCTTTATTATATAGTTGATTTTTGAAGATTCATATTTTTGGATTAGCGCTTGTTCTTTGTCCGTAGGACAACATATGATTAACCATAGGCGCGAGCCTATGGGTGTGCAACAGCACACAATCCCACCCTTAGGGTGGCACAAACCAGATAGCGATGTACTGAGCGAAGTCGAAGTAAAATCCAAAATACTTCGCCCAATGACCGTTCCCTGTGGCTGAGTTTATCGAAGCCACCTAATATCTCCTATGACGGTCACTTCGACGGTTATTGAGCTTGTCGAAATATAAACTCAGTGACCGTACCCCAGCGCACCGCCCCGTTCCCCTCTTTTACCTTGTACACTTCGACTACGCTCAGCGCACCGCCTGATTATTGTGTAGCTATTTTACCTTACATAAAAAAACTATGTGTCTATGTGGTTATTAATTAAGTAAGGTATTCATGCGGATATTCATAATAAATTTATTGTTTTACAACTGCTGTTGCAAAATTTTGCCCAACTGCTTTCCATAACCAACGTTTATATACCAGAGCAGCGACTATCGCCCCAACGCCGTTTGCTATAAAATCTCCAAAATTAGCATGACGCGTAGTCGTCAAAAACTCTTGTGCCAACTCCATCAATCCTCCTAAAACAATTGCAGCAACAATAGCAGTTAACAATATAACTGGTTGCGAAATACCTTTCTCAAACTGTAAACAAGATAGGAAAAACGTAGCCATAATACCGTACATTAAAAAGTGAACTATTTTATCGCTGTTAGGAAAAAGCGATACTTCACTATAAGTGGGATTCATTAAAGATAAAAATGTCACTACACCTATCCACATCAACGAAATAGCGGAAAAAACAAGTCTCATATGTAAATTTTAATTAAAAGTTGGTAAAGTTGAAATGATGTGCTTTTTTCATCCTTACGGTAGTTTACATGTTTATTTTCACAATTAGTTATTTTCAATTCAAACATATTATTTGGCAAAAAACAACATTTTCGGAAATCGTTTTTAAACACATATTTACTGACAATAATACGCCCGATTATCTATAAAGTTGCGCAAAAAAAGTTCGATTTTGGCTAACAAACCAGCTTGTTTGACGAACGTATTTAAATGCAAGGTCAAAAAAACAGATAAAAAATTCAGCTTTTCAACCGCTTGTAATACCAATTGTAATTTTAAAATAGTCCAATCTTTTTAAAATTTTACAATAGTAAATACCAATGTTACAGACACATAGCCCAAAAGAGTGATAACGAAGTTTGGACTATAGTGTATGTCCAATCGGTATTAGTGATGGTACGGTTCATTTTTAATAATTGTAAATGCCCTGTAAAGCTGTTCTACAAAAAACAGCCGCACCATTTGATGTGAAAATGTCATCGATGAAAGTCTAATTATATGATTAGCGCTATCGTAAACCGAATTACTAAAACCGTATGCTCCACCAACAACAAAAACTAACCTTTTTGAGGTAATGTAGTAATTTTGATCTAACCATGTCGCAAACTTAATCGAACTAAACTCTTTCCCTTTTTCATCAAGAAGAATAACAACATCTTTTTCATTAACAGATGTTAAAATCTTTTCTCCTTCAATTTTTTTTAATCTTTCAACATCAATTTTACCTCTATTTTTGTGATCTGGTATTACCTCTACTTCAAACTCAACATAATTATTAATGCGAGCTACATAATTATTTATGCCCTCTTGAAGCCATTTTTCTGAAGTTTTACCTACAACTAGCAATAAAATTTTCATACGTCTATAATTTTTTCGGTCTAAGAACTCGTGAAGCTCACGAACTTCACTATCGTTTGTTTGGGCTATAGTAGCTATCCAATCGGTATAAATTTTGCGATGATTTTATCAGTACAATTCAATATTTTCTGTAAATTTGTAAATAAAAATTTGAATTTGCTAGTTGAATCTACCTTTTTACTTTATCGCGATAAGCATGATACGTAAAACATATTTTTTTATTATTTTTGTAATATTATTGAATAATAAATAAAAAACAAAATGAAACCCATTGTATTTGAAAAAACGGCATCTACGCCACAAGTGATTTTTGATATTAAAAGTAACCGATTTGAAATTAATGGTTGCTCAAGACCAGAAGATGTCAGAAGTTTTTACTTACCTATACTTGATTGGTTGGCGGAACTCAATGCTAATAGTATTGATTATATTGAAAGATTTAAAGAAAATGCAGCAGTTTTTAAAATTAAATTTTCATATTTTAACTCTTCATCTGCAAAATATATTCTTGATATGATGCTGCTACTAAACAAGATGCATGAAGACGGATTGAATGTCTATTTAGAATGGCATTACGAGAAAGGTGATGAGGATATGTTAGATGTTGGTAGGGAGTTAGCTGAAATGATCAATTTCAATTTAAAATTTGTAGAAGTATAAATTTATTCTAATACTGCTAACAATATTTAAAAAGAGGTCAACAAACACTCCTACTGGTTTTCGGTGTCAAGATCCTTCTCTTCCGGTTGAGAATCATTCATATTTTCTTCATAATCCTCCACATTTGTTTTACGTAAAAAGTCTATAAGAACAGGTCTATCCCCAGTGATCCTGTTACTATTTAAGCCCAACTGATACTCTTTCCATTTCTGTATTCTTGTAGAATTAATTTCTCTTTGCGCATCAGCTAACATTTCAACCGACTCCTTACTTGCAGCTTGGTGAATAGATATTTCAGCTTGCATCATTTCATGTTCCAAGTCTAACTCCCTAAGCAGTTGGTTTCTGATACTTGTATAAGATTTTTTTGCCTCGGCGCTTGTTCTAAGTTGCTCAAGCGCAAGCAAATCATCGTATGGACCACGGTTTGATATGAGCTTTACAAATATCGGCGATATTTCAATTAATATAAATAATAAGAGAATAAAATAAGAGACAACGGCTACTTTTTGATCTTCTGCTTGTAATAAACTCATGCTACGGAATCTTGAAAGGAAACCTTTAGTACGAGTTATAATCATCTGATTAGTAGTTAATAGTTGGTCTCGTTCTCTCTGTAAAAATTTTATCCGTTCATTGTTTTGTTCAATTTGTGGGAAGAATCGCAGTCTGGCGTCTTTAAGTTCTGATTCGGCTTTTTCATACTCTGCCTTTTTTTCTCTAAATACAGATCCTTTACCTACTATACCAGTGCCACCAGTGCCTTCTGCCTCTGCAATATACATTGAAAACAGTTGGTCACGTCTTTGGGTAAGTTCGTCTATTTTACCCTGCAAAGAGCTGTTTGCGTTGACTAAATTCTCAATCTCCGAAAATTGGGTTTTAAGCACACTATCAGCTTGTTGACGTTGCTCAAGCTGTGAAAGAGCCATTCTCGATTCAATCTCTCTTTCGAATAGCCGCATTTCAATGGGTTTTGAAACAACAATAGCTATAAGTATTGATAATATTAATCGTGGAAAAGCCATAACAAGCTCTTTCCACAACATTTTTTCCTTTCGTAGCGAAGCCACCAAATACCAGTCGAGAAAAAATATTATCGATCCCCAAAATGCTCCGAATGCAATTGCTGCCCACGTTGTTTCAAATATCATCCATATAGCGTACCCTCCTGAGATTGCTGCCAAAACCCCTGTAAAAAATACTATTATACCAATTCCTAAATAAACATTAATTTCTGTTGGACAATGCTTTAACAAATAGAGTCTTGCACCGCTACACCACGCAAAAAATCGTGATATAAAGTTACCTTTCCAAATGTCACGCTCTGTATTATGATTATTATTCTGCTGCATTAATAAAACATATTAAAATATTAAGGTAATACTACAAATTTAATGGATTATTTTGTATCAGCATAAACAAATTCTTTACATCCCAAAATTCCTTGCAAAACCGTATATGAAGCGGTTGTTTTACCCGCGCCATTACAACCAGCAATTATATAAAGCTTTTTGTTATTCATTTTTGCAAATCTACAAATTATACCAATTGTAATTTTAAAATAGTCCAATATTTTTTAAATTTTATGAATGACCGTATATTTACCTATATTTATAGAACAGAAAAATCTTTTTCAACACCACATAGATACATAGAAAATATAATTAATTGAAACCCTAACTCTGTCAAATTATACCAATTGTAATTTTAAAATAGTCCAATCTTTTTAAAATTTTACAATGGTAAATACCGATGTTACAGACACATAGTCCAAAAGAGCGATAGCGAAGTTTGGACTATAGTGTATGTCCAATCGGTATTACCCGTCTATAGCTTGTATATATCTTGTTATGAGCTTGTTATTGAAAAAAATAGACAATCTAATTAAGTGGTCTGTTTTTTTACATGTAATAGTCTTAACATCAAAATATTATATTAAAAACAACCACCTAAATTATCGGTGTTAGGATTGTAAAGAATATATCGATACAAGTGTTACATAGAAAACTTGTTTTACACATAGTAGCTTGCTACTATGATTATTGTGTAACTATTTTACCTTACATATAAAAACTATGTGACTATGTGGTTATTAATTAAGTAAGGTATTCATGCGGATATTCATTTAAATTTTACAATGGTAAATACCGATGTTACAGACATATAGTCCAAAAAAGCGACAGCGAAGTTTGGACTATTGTAGCTGTCCAATCGGTATAAGTAATGGGTGATAACAATTGGCTAATAAACTAAAAATCAGTCAATTGCCACGCCTTTCAAGGCGTGGATCAAGTGAACACACACAATACTGGGCTTTAGCCCAAACTTACTTAATTTTCATGTTTTGAAATTAACAAGTCAACTTTATTGAATACGCAAGCATGTGATTATAAGGCACATAGTTTGCATTCAAACTTTGACCGAAAAATTATATATGTGTTAGGTTACAAATTTTAGTAAACTTATTATGTTTTAAGTGTGGTAACTTAGTACATGACAAAAAATAATTGATGGTGCGTTGAACGTGATGGTGTGAAAGATTTGGGTGTATAGACACAATGCATGTGTCTGAACGTTGGAAACATAGCCTGC
>DAOOBP010000099.1:0-6951 GCA_035407925.1 Salinivirgaceae bacterium | reverse complement strand
TCTTGGTCACTTTTAAAATCTGCTGGTTTATATTGAATATCTGCCATGATTATTTCTCCTTTAATATTTTTGTAAAGTGTTCTTCCAATTCATGTACTGTAAATGGTAATCCCACTAATTTATTATATTGCAAATAGTTAAATTGCGGATGTTTAATTCTTAAGAAATTTGCGAATTGACCGAAGTTTAATTCGCAAACAACAATGCGTTTGTAGTTTGCAAATATCTCTGCTACGTTGGTCGGTAGCGGATTGATATAGTTAAAATGACATAAACTAACATCTTTTCCTGCTTTACGCATATTTTTCACTGTATTATACAGGTGACCATATGTACCTCCCCAACCAACCACTAACAAATCTCCTTTCTCTGCTCCGTAAACGGTTTGTTTGGGAATAACGTTCTTCACGCGCTCCACTTTTTCTTCACGGAAATTGGACATTACTTGGTGATTTTCAGGGACATAAGATACTGTTCCAGTAATGTTCATTTTTTCCAATCCTCCTACACGGTGTTCCATTCCAGGTGTTCCGGGTATTGCCCAATAGCGATTTAAGAATTTTTCATCGCGTGCATAAGGTTGATATTTTTCACCTTTTTTTGCATAAGGAGGTTTAATTTCAGGAAAATCCTTCATTGAAGGTATTCTCCAAGGCTCACTTCCGTTTGCAAGAAAACCGTCAGAAAGAAGAATTACTGGCGTCATATGTTCGAGGGCTATTTTTGCCGATTCAAAAGCATATTGAAAACAATTACTAGGTGTAGATGCTGCAATCACAACTACAGAACATTCCCCGTTACGACCATATAATGCTTGCATTAAGTCCGACTGCTCAGTTTTTGTCGGCAAACCGGTTGAAGGACCACCGCGCTGAACGTTAACGATAACCAATGGTAGCTCTGTCATTACAGCTAATCCAATAGCTTCAGATTTAAGTGATAATCCTGGTCCTGATGTTGATGTTGCTGCCAAATCACCACCATACGCTGCCCCAATAGCTGTACAAATGCCTGCAATTTCGTCTTCTGCTTGAAAAGTTTTGACACCTAAATCTTTGCGCCCCGAAAGTTCAGCAAGTATTTCTGTTGCGGGAGTGATAGGATACGATCCAAGGAAAAGTTCTAAGTTGGCTTTTTCTGCTGCAGCAAGAAGCCCCCATGCTGTTGCAGTATTACCATTTATATTTCTGTATGTACCGGGCTTTTGTTTTGCAGGGGCAACGTTTACACGTCTGCTTGCAAGCGCCTCGATTGTTTCAGCGTAATGATATCCGGCTTCCAAGACAAGCTTGTTTGAATTCATTACATCTGGATTTTTTCCGAATTTTTCTTTAAAATAAGTAAAAGTGTGTTCAAGCGGGAGATTAAACATAAAGTATGTCATACCAAGAGCAAACATATTACGAGTACGCAAAATGCTTTTGTTATCAGTAGTAATATCTTTAAGCGCTTCTTGCGTTAATGTTGTAATTGGCGCTTCAACGACATTAAAATCTCCTTTTTTAAACTCAGGGAGTGGGTTTTCTGTATAACCTGCCCTTTCAATGTTTTTATCAATAAATGCATCGATGTTAACAATGATTGTTCCACCTGGTTTTATCCAGCGAGTATTTGCTTTTAGTGCAGCAGGATTCATTGCTACTAAAACATCGCAAAAATCGCCGGGGGTTGTAACTTGATCATTGCCAAAATGCAATTGAAATCCTGACACACCGCCAACTGTGCCCTGAGGGGCTCTAATTTCCGCAGGATAATCAGGAAAAGTTGAAACATCATTGCCTAAAAGGGCTGATGTGTTCGAGAATTGCGTTCCGGTTAGCTGCATCCCATCGCCTGAGTCGCCTGAGAACCGGATTACTACACTCTCTTTCTCAATTAATTTCTTTTTTTCTGCCATAAGTGACTCAATTTGAATGAAAAAAAACTGCTTAAAGATTTCTTTCGCCTTTTTTCAGGTGTGTTATTAAAACTCTGTTTACCTGATAATCTTTGCTATAAAAAAACCTTAGGCAGCTTCTTATATTGTGTTATTAAATAGTTTGTTTCGTTCAATTATACCAATTGTAATTTAAAAATAGTCCAATCTTTTTAAAATTTTACAATTGTAAATACCGATGTTACAGATACATAGTCCAAAAGAGCGATAGCGAAGTTTGGACTATAGTAGCTGTCCAATCGGTATTAGACAACAAAATTACTCAATATTTTGCCATATCCCAAACTCTTTTACAATTAAATTTGACATTTTGCAAACCGTCATATTTTTTATACAAATTGATATTTTATAACAATTGTAATTTTAAAATTGTCCAATATTTTTTCCTGACTTGTATTTTTTAGTGCGGTAAAATGATATAGTCCAATGAAGATAAAGGGCAATAAAACCCCGAAGGAGTGACAAAGAAAGGTACAAGGTGGTGCACTGAGCTTGTCGAAGTGTACGTGACTGAGCCCGTGCTTCGACAAGCTCAATAACCATCGAAGTACAGCAGTTGGGCGCTTATGAGACACCGCTCGTGCTCAGGTTAATTGTGTTCTATTTTAGGTCGATTCCTCTGGATGTTTAAGTGCGTTTACTTTCTCGATTAGTATTTGATTTTCAGCTGTTATCTTTTCCAATTCCTCGATTAGCATCTCTTCCCTAGCCCTCATCTGTTCTTGGGTTGATTGCATCTCTTCCATATTTTGACGCAACTCCTCTTCTTGCGCTTTCATTTGCATTGCCTGGCTGTTGGTTTGTTCAAGCAGTTGTTCGGTTTTTAGATTTGCTTTCATCTTAACAATTGTTGAAGCTATGGTTTCCGAAACCTTTTCCACGAGTTCTATTGCATGTGGCTCAATTTCGCTAAGGCTTGCCAGTTCGATGGCGCCTATAACTTCATTGTCAGTTTTCAAAGGTATTATAAGCAGTTCCTTGGGGCTGCTTTCTCCTAAACCTGAAGCTATGTTAATGTAGTTGTTAGGAAGTTTTTTTATGTGTATTTTATCTTTTTCCAGTACACATTCTCCCACAAGTCCTTCACCCAGCGATAGAGTCTTCTTTTCTAATCTTTTGCAGTTGTACGCATAACAAGCTACCATTTCAATAATTGTATCGTCTGCATCGCTATTTACCATAAAAACTCCGCCTATATTTACCCCAATGTATGTTACAAGGTTGCCTATTATTTTGTATGATAATTCATCAATATTGTTGAAATCTTGACGTAATATATCTGAAATAACTGTTAAACCTTGGTTGACCCAGTTTTGTTTTTCAATTTCTATTTGTTGTCGCTTTTCGATTTCTTGGGCAGCAACGAGTTTATCGCGCATATTTATCAGTGATTTTCCTAAAATATCCTCGTTGCTTATAAGCGATAGTTGAGCATTTAGATTCCCTTTTGCTATTTCGTCTGAGAAATGTGCTTTTTTCTCTATTTCAACAATGAGTTGATCTATTGATTGTGTCATATCACCTATTTCATCGGGGCGGTGCACATTTATTTTTTTTGTGACTTTTCCATCAGCGATATCGCCAATTATTGTTTTTACTCTCTTTATTGCATTAAATATAGGGTTTATTGTGTATTTGTTACTGAGTATAAACAGTATTATGCCCAATATCAAAGAGAAAATAATAGCCATTATTTGTTTTGTAAGACCTCTAAATAGCTCTTCTTGGTAAAAGTTAACAACTAAATAAAAATCGTAGGGCTTGAAGTAGCTAATATACTGCCATTTAACCCTGCCATCGATTGAAAAGAGATATTGAAAATATCCCGATCCTTCGCCGTAAGAGAGCCGTTTAATATGATTTTCCGCATTCAATTCATTAGTGCCTTCTTTCCATGGGTGTAATAAAAAATCTCCTTGTCGGTTTACAAGAAATGGATATCCTGTTTCGAAATACTTACGTTCGTCAAAGTATGGCTTAAGCATTTCATAGTCAGTTTGAGTGAATCCACTGTCGGTTAGTATTGATACCATCGACATGATTTCTGATATATCACGCAAGCTGTTCATCATCATGCTGTGCGTATCATCGAATGTTTTTTTTACTTGTTGATTGTATGCCCAATACAACGCTAATGTTGTAAAAGCAAGAAAAATTAAGAAAAGAGATCTTATTTTGGTCTGTATGCTCAATCTTCTGTAAAGATTTTTGGCTTTCGTAAGTACATAATTATTTTTCATGTGTTCGTAATCTTTTCAGTTTAAGCTCTGTATAAAAATTAGAAATTAGAAATTAAAGTACTTGCACCTTGCACCTTTCTTCTTTTGCCTTTATTTTAGTAAATTTAAAATAAGCCAAATACACCATTGGGCGTAATTTCCAGAACGCGGTAAAGGGTTTCACCTGCAACTATATTTATTATCCACGAAATTATCATCATTGTCATTCCATATTTAAACGAATCACCAATGCTATAGTGGTTAGTTTCGTAGAGTAGCGCAGCTGGTTTGCTGTTAAATGGGAGCACATAAACGTGATTTATCATAAAAGCAACTGGCAGTGAAAGACTTAATATGCTGAAATTAAATCGTGTAGCTACGCCTATGGCTATCGGTACAAACACCATTGCTCTCATTGTTTTTGATTGAAAGAACACTGCGCTTAACGTCATTACGCCTGTCAGTAGTAGATATAGTTTCCAAAATGGCGTTTCGTTTCCTATCCCCAAAAAATTAAAAAAAGCATTTACCGTTAGTGATGGTAAATCTGTGTACGAAAAGGCTGTCCCTAAGGTGTATGCTCCCGCCGAGAATAGCATCAAATGCCACGGTATGTCAACTTCGTTCCATTTTACTACGCCTATGCGAGGTAAAAGGGCTACTATTCCTCCAACAAATGCAACAGCAGTTGGACTTATACCGTGCAATTTATCGGTTGACCATAAAAGTAATATAGATACAAATATGAAAATTGCTTTTTTCTCAGAGAAACTCATTTTCCCAAGTTTTTTGTACTCTTGTTTAAGGCGTTCCATACCGCCCTCTATTTGTGGTATTCTTTCGTTGGGCTTGAGAGGAAAAAATATTTTCGTAGCTACGATATACCCCAAAATCACGGTTACTATCATTACCGGAAATTGAGCTGACAGCCACTCTGAATAAAAAATATTTCCACCAGTGACTCCGACTATCAACGCAACAGCGTAAAGGTGTGCACCCGCTCCTGTTAAAAAACCTGTGGCTCCTGTGTTAATATAGAACAGATTTTGCAACACTATGCTTCGTCCAAAGTTGTTTCTCGAATCTCCACCTGTGGCTCCGAATATGGCAGCAATAACCATAAAAATTGGAAGAAGTATGGCAGCTTTTGCTGTTGTTGCCGATATAAATGCAGATAATACGACATTTATTACAAGAAAACTAATAAATATCGAACTCGCATTTTTTCCAAACTTAATTATAAACCACAGTGCAAATCGCTTTGCAATACCTGTTGCGACCAACATACTTGCCAATATAAACGACATGATATTGAGCCACATAACGGGGTGACCCAAATTGGCGTATGCTTTGTTTTCTGGCACAACATTGAAAAGTACAAGTGCAGCTATCAATATTAGCGAGGTTAAGTAGTTGGGTATTGCTTCTGTCATCCAAAGTATCAATCCAGCGAGGAATATCCCTGCAAGAAATACGTTGCTGCGAATAAATGCAACTTCGCCTATACTATCAAATGCTGCTTTGGCGCTTTTTGACAAGTGTGAAGGATCTATATTTTGCAAGAATGGCATGTCTATGACAAATGCAAATAAAAAGAAAACTATCACCGCCAAAGGTGCACCTATTCTAGCGAGCTGTCTCTCAAACTTGCCTTTATTACGTTTTGGCAATTTATCGATACGGTAGTGGCTCATATCGAGAGGGTCGAATGCCGCCTCGTCTATTTGATTAGATACTTGAGTAGTCATTGTTTTTTGTTATACTTTGTATTTTGCTCTGTAGTGCGGACTAAAAAATATCCATATTGGTTTGCGCATATTTTTTCGCACACCAATTGTTGCAACTAGTTAACAATATGTTTTTGCTGATATGTTTACCACTTTGTGTATGGTTTTTTCATCAACATTGAGTTGTAGTATTTTGCATCTCCTGTTACTTCTTTTCCTAACCATTGTGGTTTTTCAAATTTGTCGGATTCTGATTTGAGTTCAACTTCGGCGACTATCAATCCTTGATTTTCGCCATAAAACTCATCAACTTCGAATACAAAGTTGCCCAGCGGCACTTCGTAGCGTGTTTTGTCAATCACGCCGGGTTCGCAAATTTTCAGTAGCTCATTAACTTCTTCTACTGTTATCTCTTTTTCCCATTCGTAGCGGCTTGCTCCGCTTTCGTTGCCAATGCCTTTGATTGTAATGAATCCTTTATCACCCTTAACTCTAACTCTAACTGTTCTTTCGGGTACCGATGAAAGGTAGCCTTGTGTTATTCGGGTCTGTTTTACTGCATATTTCTTAAAATCTCCCTCAACAAGGAATTTTCTCTCTATTTCTTGTGCCATTTTTTTATGTTATTGTGGATTTATAAATATCATTTAATTTGCCAATGGCTTGTTAATCATACCTATGACTCTTTTTATTGCTTGCAAATAGTTGATATTCTCAACACCTTCAAGTCCAACCTCTTTTATTGTTTTTTTAATATCTTCTATTTCAGTCGATTCTGAGTTTATGGTTACCACTCTAGCTCCATTAATTAGCACTTCGCCATATTCACAAATTGTGTTGTTTACCATATATCCGAATCGTTGTTTATGTACTCTTACAGCTGCTAAATCAGGATGATTGTATATTATTTCCATAAACTCGTCGAAGGTGTAGGTATCTTTTTTTAGTTCAGGCATTTTCACTTGAAAAGCAGGAAACACCTCGTTTTTCAGCGCCGAAGCTTTTATCGGAAACTCGCCTTTCATAAGTGGATTCCACTGTTCAAGTCCATCAACGGTTTTGATATATG
>DAOOBP010000098.1:0-6995 GCA_035407925.1 Salinivirgaceae bacterium | reverse complement strand
ATTAAATTATCAAAAACATAAGTATTTGATCCATTGTTTTGCAAAACATATACAGATTCCTCTTTTACACAAGATGATGTGAATAAAATCAAAAACATTACAGCTATAAATGATTGTATTTTTCTCATAATTTATTCATTTTAAGATTAATATATTGGCTATTTAGTTTTTGCAATACATTTTCACAAGTATCGTACAAAAAAACGGTATTTACAAATTTACAATATTTATTGATAACCTTACTCCTATTTGCCATTTTTGAACAAAATAAAAGCCCACAAAATATTAAAATTCAGCGGGCTTTGAAACTGCTAACTATCTTATATTATTCTCGGCTTCCAAGTTCCCTGTCTAACATAAACAGCCCATTTTTACTATCACTTATCATCTCTAAACGAGTAACGATATCTGATGCACTTGCCTCCTCTTCAACTTGTTCATCGATAAACCAATTCAAGAAACTTTGGGTTGCATAATCTTTCTCCGCAATAGCCAAATCCATTAATTTGTATATCAATGAAGTAACATGTTTTTCGTGATCTAAAGTTGTTTTCATAACTTCAAGTGGGTCTTTCCATGTTGTTGGAACTTTGGCAATTGGTTTAAGTATAACTCTCGCTCCACGCTCATTAACATAATCGAAAAATTTATAAGCGTGATCTTTTTCCTCTTCTGCTTGGAGTCTCATCCATTTTGCGAAACCTGTCAAACCTTTATCTTCGAAATATGCGCTCATACTAAGATACATATATCCTGACCACAATTCTGCATTAATTTGCTCATTAATTGCATTTTCTAATTTTGACGAAATCATAGTTTTCTATTTTTTAAGTTGATTAATATTAATTCTCTGAAATTACTTTGATAGTAACAAATATAGATAAATTTTGTTTACAGTCCCCTCCTTATTTCAAAAAATATCTATACACAAAAGCAAAACGTTTTCAGATAAAAATTAAAAATAGTTATATTTGCAGAAACCTTTGAGTAATGGAAAATTTTGTTGTATCGGCTCGAAAATACAGACCTCAGACCTTTAAGTCTGTGGTTGGACAGTTAAGCATTACTCAAACTTTAAAAAGCGCTGTAAAAAACAATCAGTTAGCACATGCCTATCTTTTTTGCGGACCTCGTGGTGTTGGTAAAACCACATGTGCGCGGATTTTTGCCAAAGCCATTAACTGTTTCTCACCGACAGAAGAAAACGAACCCTGCAACCAATGTGAAAGCTGTGAAGCTTTTAACGGCAACCGCTCATATAATATCCATGAACTTGACGCCGCTTCAAACAATTCCGTCGAAGATATTCGCAATTTAATCGAACAGGTTAGAATAACTCCAAGGATTGGAAAATACAATGTTTATATCATCGATGAGGTTCATATGTTGTCAACCTCGGCGTTTAACGCTTTTTTGAAAACATTGGAAGAGCCTCCTGCACACGCAATATTTGTTCTGGCTACAACCGAAAAGCATAAAGTCTTACCTACAATTTTATCACGATGTCAAGTTTTTGATTTTAACCGTATTAGGATTGAAGATACCGTAAATCATCTAAAACACGTTGCACAAAGCGAAAACGTTAAGGCTGACGATCAGGCATTAAGAGTTATTGCTCAAAAAAGTGATGGGGGAATGCGTGACGCACTTTCGATATTCGACCAATTGGTGAGCTTTACCGGAGGAGATATAACTTATCAAAAAACCATCGAGAACCTAAATATTCTCGACTATGAATACTATTTCAAAGTCATAGATTGTATTCTTGAGAATAAAATATCGGAAATGATGTTGATTTACGATGACATTCTTCGTAAAGGTTTTGATGGACTGATTTTTATATCGGGACTATCATCTCATTTTCGCAATCTTTTAATGAGTAAAAATCCAAAAACTGTTCAATTGATAGATGCCGGAGCTGATATGGAGCAAAAATATTTACAACAAGCAACAAAATGCTCTACAAACCTGCTGTTTGGGGCATTACAGAAACTCCGTGAATGCGAATTTAACTACAAAACAAGCAAAAACCAACGGTTACACGTTGAGTTAACCTTAATGGATATCGGATTTTTTCAGTTCAATATTGAAAACAAAAAAAAAAATCCGCAAAGGGTAAGTAATTCAAAAACTGCCCAAGTACGCCCAACTGAACAGGTTAAACTACCTCCAAAACCACAATCGCAGGTTAATATAAAAGCTACATTGACAGAGCCTAACAATGTGGTAGCAGAAAGTGGCTCGCCTGATACATCAATAGTTGACAGCGATACTGTATCACAAACAGCTGAAGATACTGTTTTTGACATTGCAAACTTATCAGAAACCTGGCTTGATGTAATAAAACCTTTCGAGGAGCAGACTCGGCTTTACGTAGCTCTAAAAACATCGGAACCTGTTTTTGAAGCCCCGTCAACAATAAAATTAACCTTTAAAAGTGATTCTCAGATTGATTTAGTTAACGAAGTCAAATCAAAAATTGAGAATGTTATTAAGCAGAAATACAACTTAGAAACTGTTGATTTAGAGTGGATTATTAATGAGGCTATCGATATCCCCAACGAACAAAAAAGCGGTGACGAGGTTTTTGAAATATTTGCCGAACGAAACCCATCTTTCAAAAAACTAGCAGATTTGTTAAACTTAGAGAACGGAAATTGAAACGCTAAGTCTTACATCTTCTAGAACTGATGATAATTAAATAAACTTTGTCTTCAATAAAAATCGAAATGAACAGTTCAAATATTGAAATATTTAAGACAAAAGACGGGAAAACAGAAATTCAGGTAAAACTTGAAAATGAAACTGTTTGGTTAAATCAATATCAACTTGAATCTCTTTTTGAAACTAACAGAACTTCTATAAACAAACACATTACTAACATTTACAAGTCAAAGGAATTAGATAAAAACTCAACTTGTGCAATTTTTGCACAAGTTCAAAAAGAAGGCAAAAGAGAAGTAAAACGAAATATCAATTACTACAATCTCGATGTTATTATAGCTGTTGGTTATCGTGTAAATTCACTACGTGGCACTGAGTTTAGAATATGGGCAAATAAGGTTATAAAAGAATACCTAATCAAAGGTTATTCAATCAATGAAAAATTATTAAAAAAACAAAATGAACAACTTAAAGAACTTCAAGAATCAGTAAAAATATTAAGCAAAGTAATTGAATATAAAGCACTTTCTAATGAAGAAAGCAAAGGTTTATTGAAACTAATTACTGATTATGCTTACGCTCTGGAAATATTAGACCAATATGACTACCAAAAGCTGAAGATTGAAAAAACTTCAGAAGAAAAATGCTACCAATTAACCTACGAAGAAGCAATTAAACAGATAGCAATAGCAAAAGACAAAATTGGCAACAGCGAACTCTTTGGCAGAGAAAAAGATAAATCTTTTAAAAGCTCAATATCAACTATATATCAGACATTTAATGGCATAGACTTGTATCCAAGTATAGAGGAAAAAGCTGCTAATTTGTTATACTTTATAACAAAAAATCATTCATTTGTTGATGGAAATAAAAGAATTGCAGCAATGTTATTTTTATACTTCCTCGAAAAAAATGGTTTGCTTTATGATTCTACAGGAAAAAAAAGAATTGCTAACAATACATTAGTTGCTTTGACCTTAATGATTGCTGTGAGTAAAATTGAAGAAAAAGAAATCATTATTAAAGTGGTTATTAATCTAATAAACAAAAATAATAATGCTCACTAACATAAAACACATTAAACCTAAACCATATATTTTTAGGTAGATAGAAACCGGATAACCGAAATACTTCTGACTTCACTTAGACTTTGCTCAGTGTACCTCAGTCTTTAAACATATTTTCGACAAAGTTGATGGCGCGACCATTTTGGTAATAATTAAAAAAAGAATACTCATGCCTACAGATAAGAAAAAAATTGCTGTTCAAGATACTTACGGAGAAAGATTTCAGCACTGTTGGGGATGTGGACCAAAAAATGAATATGGCTTACACTTAAAGAGTTATCCCATTGAAGATGGAGACAAATGTGTCTGCAAGTTTACGCCAGCTGACAAGTTTACAGGTGGTGTTCCAGCTAACCTCTTTGGAGGTATGATGGCGATTATCTTTGATTGTCACGGCGCCGCTTCCGCTGCTTGATTTGCCCATAAAAACAAGGGGCTTGAATTTTCCGAAGATACTGTAATAAGCCGTTTTGTTACAGCAAGATTGGAAATTGATTTAAAAAAGCCGCTACCTATGAACGAAGAGATAACAGTTACATCTACTGTTGAAGAAATTGAAGAAAGAAAAGTCATTGTTAATATGAAAATGGAAGCGCGCGGAGCCGCTCGTGCCAAAGCAAGAATGGTTGCGGTAAGTGTAAAGGATGATGTGTAAAAGTTGGAAGACAGAAATCAAGAAAAAGCGGAGTACACTCATTCGTGACCCCGCTTCTTAATCAAAAATTAAAAAAAAATTAAAAAATGGAAAAATAAATGAAAAACAAAAAAGTTATTTACGGTTTTTCATCGAAAAGTCATAACCTGCCTTTAACGCAGCAAGGTTAGCGTTGACAATATCATCGCCTTTACGTCCGAAAATATCTCGGAGACCATTCTCAAAGCTTTCATACGGCATATCTAAAAAAGGAGCTGCTGCCCCGAGCATAACAATGTTCATTGAACGTTTGGAACCCATTTCTTCTGCAATGGTGTCGGCATCAATAATTACTACGTTAGGCAGTTTTTTCAACTCTTTCATAATATCATCTTCCGATGGATAGTTTGGAATATTTTTAAAAGGAGTTGTGTTTGTAACAACATATCCTTTTGGCGATAAAAATGGTAGATAGCGCAACGCCTCCATCGGCTCGACCGACAAAATCATATCGGCTGCGCCAATAGGAATCAAGTCTGAATGAATTGGCTTGTCGCTTATGCGCATATGCGAAACTACGTCGCCACCTCGCTGGCTCATTCCGTGAGTTTCGGCTTGTTTTAAATATAGGTTGTTGCGTAGAGCGGCAGCGCCTAAAGCAGCTGCAATCGACAGAATACCCTGCCCTCCTACTCCACATAATATTAAATCAATCTTCATGATAATGTTTTTAGTGATTAATAGTTTTGATTAAATGCTTACTGCTTTTTCTCTTTAGCCTCTTTCTTTTTTCTGCGAACTGCTTTTTGAATACACTCGCGTCTTGGAATAATAACAGAAACGCCTTTATATTCAAGCTCACGACTTATAACCTTAACCATCTCTTCGTGGTTTTTCTTCAATGGCAGTAAAACATGAATATGTTCGGGGTCAACTCCCACAGCCTCGCAAACTTTCTCAATAATACCGACAGCCGACGAATCTTGACCTCCAGTCATTGATGTTGATTCATTGTCGGAAATTATTATAGTAATTGGTGATTTATCTCTTACAGCGTCAATCAGTCCTGTAATGCCCGAGTGTGCAAATGTTGAGTCGCCAATAACTGCAACGGATGGGATAAGTCCTGCATCGGCAGCGCCTTTTGCCATTGTGATTGAGGCTCCCATATCAACGCAAGAGTTTATAACGCCATAAGGTGGTAACGCTCCAAGCGTATAGCAACCGATGTCGGAAAATACACGTCCTGTACCATATTTTTGCATTACCTCTTTTAGAGCAGTGTACATATCAATATGTGAACATCCTGTACACATTGCAGGGGGGCGCCCAGCTACTACTGCAGGTATGTCGGCACCCGGATTGATTTTTAAACCAAAGGCTGCTGCAACAATAGCAGGATTTAACTCGCCATCGCGTGGCAATGTGCCGTCTAAACGTCCACGTACGGGCTCTTTTGCCAAAAATCCTTTAATTTGCTCTTCAACCAACGGATAGCCATCTTCGAGAACAATAATCTCTTTTACCTCCTTAGCCATCTTCTCGACCATTTTGCGTGGCAACGGATATTGAGAAACTTTAATCACAGGATACGGACATTTATCTTCGGGATAATTTTCACGAAAATAGTTATAAGCTATACCACAGGCAATTACGCCTTTTGATTTGTCTTTTCCGTCAAAATACTTGTTCCATTTTGACTCTTCGCTTGCTTTTTCAAGTTCAGCTTGTATTGAAAGCAACTTTTTGTAGTTTCGTCTTGCAATTCCGGGTAGTAAAACATATTGACGAGGGTCTTTCGGTAACGAAATCTCGTTCTGTTTTTTTGTTTCACGTGTAGCAACACCTGCTCTTGAGTGCGCGATACGAGTTGTGAGTCTGATCATCACGGGAACATTGAATTTCTCGCTTAGCTCAAATCCCTCGTAAGCCATATCGTAACACTCTTGTTGTGATGATGGTTCAAGTGCGGGAACAAGCGCAAATTTTGCGAAATATCTACTATCTTGCTCATTCTGTGATGAGTGCATTCCTGGATCATCGGCTGCAACTGTTAGCATACCACCGTTAACGCCTGTTACGGCTGCGTTCATAAAGCAGTCTGCTGCGACATTCATTCCTACGTGTTTCATACACGACATTGAACGTTTTCCCGCATACGACATTCCTAATGCAGCTTCCATCGCTGTTTTTTCGTTGGCAGACCAATCACTACGTATTTTTCTATCCTTAGCTTGTTTGCTACCTTGGATATACTCGGTAATTTCGGTCGATGGAGTTCCAGGATATGCATATACACCTGACAATCCACCGTCAATAGCTCCTTGAGCTAATGCCTCGTCGCCTAAAAGTAATTTTTGCATTGTATTATAGATTTAATTATGTAGTTATTATTAATAAATCAGTTATCGACCCCTAAATTTAGTCAATTTTTATCTCTTAAACGTTAGAATTTACAGATAATTGAAAAAATTGAGGTGAAATTATAACATCACTGATAATTTCTATCATCTCAAATTTACAAGATTTATAGCATTTGTACGAACTTAACTCTTTGCAAATCAACTAAATAGACAGCTTTTTGCGAATCTTTTTAAATACATCAGAACCATATTCAACAATTAATACTC
>DAOOBP010000097.1:4653-7132 GCA_035407925.1 Salinivirgaceae bacterium | reverse complement strand
AATTTACAAAAATATAATGTTTATCCTTCTTTTAGACCAGGTCAAGAAAAAGCAATAACCCAAATGCTAAAATCTTGGGAATCGGGAAATAAAATCATTAATTTAAATGCGCCAACAGCTGCGGGAAAAACTCTTGATTTATATATATTTGGAAAAATATTAGAAAAAGAATATTTTGTTAGTAATATTTTGTTCACGTCGCCGCAAGTTTCATTAATCCAGGAAGGCAACCTTTTCGACCTTCCGAAAATAGTTGGTAAACACAATTATAAATGTCTTGGAATTCCTGGATATACCGCGGAGGATTGTCCATTTGGTTCACGAGAACCAGGTTTTGCCCGGTGTTCTGAATGTCCATATAGGATAGCAAAAGCTGCCTTCAAAAAAGCAAATTTCCGCGCAACGACATTTGCTCGGTATCAAGTAGACCCAAGTCTTTATCTCGAAACAAAGGTTCTCGAAGTCGATGAATCCACAAATTTACCAAATGCTTTATTGGATTCCGCAACCATAAAGTTAAACATTGCTGTTAAAAAAACTAGTTTGGCCGAAAGAAAAGAACTCCTAAAAAAGGAATTATCAAAATTAGACATAAAGGATTACCTCAATGAATATTCACAAGTGTTGCAAAAAAAATTAAAAGAAGTTACCATAAACTGCAAGGACGTTCGAAAAGACATTATAGGTGCTAATAGAAAATTAACTGCTCGCGAAACAAAAATGCTATCGAAGGTTCGAAAAGAATATAGTTATTATAGAAATAATTTAGATTCTTGTAACCAGGCGTTACGATATCTAAGCCTGGAAGTTCCTTATGTACTTACAACGGATAACGAAGAAGTATTCAATGTTAGTACTCGCAGAAAAGAATTAACGGTTAGTCCTTATTTTAAACTGCTAGACTGTAAGGTTCCGTTCGCTGACCTTGTTGCGAAATTGGATTGTGTAGTTCTGGCATCCGGAACGCCAACAACCGAACTTTTAACCAACAAAGCAATTTCTGTTGACGTTATGCATCCAATACCAATTGATCGTCGAACCATATATTACGATCCAGTTGGCGCCATGACAAAAGATGGACGTTTCCGATTTGCAAAACCAATGGCTGAAAAAATATCCCAGCTCCATGACATGTTTTCAGAAAAATCAATTGTTCATTGTGGAAACTATCAAATAGCAAACCTCATTAATGAACATTTATGTAGGCTACAGCCTAATGTTTTGGTGCAGTTTCCCGGTGAACGAAATGAAGTATTAAAACATTGGATGCGATTAGATAATGCAATTTTCCTGAGCGTTGCATTTGAACAAGGGCTAAACCTGGAAGGTCCAGAATATCCTATGAATATTGTAGCCAAAGTTCCTTTTCCGAATCTTGGAGACGACTGGATACAAGCACGAAACAAATATGACAATTATATGTGGTATTCAAAAACTGTTGCTATTCAGGTCCAACAAGCTTGCGGTAGAACAACCAGGACGCCAAAAGACAATTCCATGACATATATTTTAGATGGAAGTTTTGGACCATTGCTCGCAAGGAACAAAAATCTTTTCCAGAAATGGTTTTTGGATGCGTTAGTGATTTGCTAACCAAAAGTTATTAATAACAAAAAAGTATAATGTTTTGTTGGTGGTAAAATGGATTCAGATGGAATTTGGATAATAATTATTTTGGTGGTAATGATATTCGTAATACCAATAGTCTTGCATAATGTATTAGCATAAGAAATAAAAAAGTATACGAGGAATTTATGACAATTTTAATTAGTATAATTAATTTTATACAATTTATTTTATTTGTATTTTGCATTTTTATGATACTATCAATGAATTCGTTTGCTGCGATAGTTGGTATGTTTGTATTATTT
This sequence comes from Salinivirgaceae bacterium, assembly GCA_035407925.1. Lineage (GTDB taxonomy): Bacteria > Bacteroidota > Bacteroidia > Bacteroidales > Salinivirgaceae > JAAYQU01. The sequence continues at coordinate 5,261 of DAOOBP010000097.1, read as the reverse complement.
GTGTTGATAGCATTGGAGTTCTATATAAAAAATAAAGAAAATAAAGAATAAAAAAATAGTTTTTTTATTATTTTTTATTATTGTTATTTATTTTTGCTATTTAGTTCTGCTATAATTCTATCTAATATTTCTTCAGTTTTGTCGTCTTCTTGCCCCCATAAAAACGGCACTAGTTGTGATTCTCTATAATCAAATGGAAATAATTGATTAAATCTGATTTCGTTTTCGAGTAGCTGGCCAAATCTCTGGTCCGGCATCGATTCCCAAATGATACACAATTTTTCGCATATCCGTTTGATACGGCGTGGGTCCCTCATAATTCCTCGATGCTTATAACTTCAACATCCCTTGGATTCACATCGTTGATTTCAAAATCATCGACGTTACATGAAGTCGTTGCAATTTCTTTTGCATCTTCTTCGCTTATTGCATCCACGAATACAGTCGCAGATATTGTTGCCACCGAAAATAGCGTTACTTTGTATTTCATAGTTATCAAGTTAGTGTTAGTATAGAAGTATAAGTAGTTTTTGGTTATTATGACCAAAAAGTATAAATACTAAATTGGTTAATATACGTGTTAGGGATGGTTTTATGCCTGAAAAATT
>DAOOBP010000097.1:2005-4553 GCA_035407925.1 Salinivirgaceae bacterium | reverse complement strand
CTTGGAGTTATTATTAAATGCAATTTCAGTTAATCGGAACATCATATCAAAATTTGGCTAGCGGTCCTGCCATTAAATTATATGGTCGACAATCAAACGGTGATTCTGTTAATTATACAATAACTGGGTTTAAACCGTATTTTTATGTGTTGCCGAAAAATTTTGACGAAGTGAAATCATTGTTGGATACGTTCCAAGAAGTAACCGAATATTACGAAGAATATAAGTTCATGCCAAATGGTTATCAAGTTGAGCGCACTGAAGTACTCCAAGTTTATGTAAGTAGACCAGGCGACGTTCCAAGAATACGAGACGCATTAATTAGTCATCCAGCTGTTCAGGAAATATTTGAAGCCGATATAATATATGCAACTGCTCGGTTTTTCACGAACTATAACATTTTTGGAATGGGTTGGGTCGAAGTCGATGGAAACGACATAAAACCTCTCAATAACGTTATAGAAAATGCGCCATTAAGATATATTGGTTTGGATATTGAAGTACAACCGCCAGAAGTTGGAGTACCGGTAGCCAAAAACGGTGACCCAATAACCATAATGAGTCTGAGCTTCAATATGGATTTTGAAGGAACCAGGAGCCTTGTATTGGTTGGAAAACCGGGCAAGGACACCAAAGACGTTAAATATTATCCGGATGAATCTTCATTGCTGCTAGCATTCATTGATTATTTTAATAAGTTTGATCCTGATGTAGTGGCAACGTACAATGGTCATATGTTTGACTTTCCGTATATCGTTGATAGGACAGAAGCATTGAATATACCATTGAAAATGGGACGCGATGGTTCTACATTACAAGTAAAGGAATTTGGCAGTCAAAAAGAAGCCAATATGGTTGGAAGGGCATCAATAGACCTAATGGACGCCATCAAACTTAATTATTCGCTTTCTAGTTATAGTTTGGAAAATGTGTCCAAGACTTTACTTAATAGACCAAAGCTGGATGTCAAAGCTAGCGAAATGCGGCGTATTTGGTTGGAAGGCTCCGAACAAGAGTTACATGACTTTGTGTCATATGCTGCAAGAGATGCTGACCTTCTTCAAGACATCATTAGTGAACTTAAATTAATTGATCGCTATATTGCCATTAGCAAAGAATGTGGTCTACTTCTCCACGAATCCATAAATGGTGGACAGTCTCGTCGTATTGAGTCGATGTTACTGCGCGGATTTTTTGAAGAAGGTCGGTTATTTCCATTGAAGGATAAACGTGGTAGCAAAAAAGAAATTGACGTTGTGGAAGGTGGTAAAGTTTTTGATCCAGAACCAGGTCTTTACAAAGAAGGTCTTGTTATGGATTACAAGTCGCTGTATCCTAGCGTTATCAGGGCCTATAATATTTGCTGGACTTCTATAGTCAACGAAGAAAATGTTAATGTTAAAACTATTTTGGCACCAAACAATGTTAGGTATGTTGATCATTCCGTTTATGAAGGTATAATGCCGCGCATACTTACAAAGCTTTATAACAAACGCGTGGAATTAAAAACCGCCATGAAAAGTGCCAAAACAGAAGAAGAAAGAAAATTTCTGGATGATAAACAGTATGCTGTGAAGATACTCCTCAATTCTTTTTATGGATACACCGGCGCCGTTCTGAGTCGATTATACGATCCTAGGTTGGCTAATTCTGTTACAAGTGCGGGCCGTCAAGCTATAACATTAACCAAGGAAACCGCAGAAAGTCTTGTTAATTGTAAGGTGGTTGGTGGCGATACGGATTCTATTTTCATCCATTTGTTGGATGGCAAAACACCAGAAGATGGACAAAAGGCGGCTAAAATAATTCATGATGCCATGATGGAAAAATTGCCACCACCCATGGAAATAGATTTTGAATGTGCAGTTAAAAGTATGTTGCTTCTTAAGAAGAAACATTATGCCATGTGGATAATGGAACCTTCCAAAGATGGTTGGAAAGACAAAATGAAATACCGCGGTATTGAACTTAGAAGACGGGACTGGGTTCCACTTGTCGGCGAAACAATGGAAAAGGTACTAGAACTCATATTGAAAGAAAATAAGGTCCAAGAAGCCTGGCAATATACGAATGATATTGTTACTCGGGTATCTTCTTTGCAAGATATTCGTGATGATCCGGAACTTGCAGAAAAATTGATACTAAGTAGAAAAATTGGTAATATTAACAGTTACAAGAATATTCAGCCCCATGTGACTGTTTATAAGAAAATGGAGTCCCGTAAAGAAACGTTACCTGGTCTGGGAGATCGTATCCAGTACTATGCGTTGCCAGGAGCATCTTCTGCAAAGTATGGTGGCATAAGTCAATGTGTTGATACTCCAGAATTTGTAAAAAATACAGATGGACGTATAGACAACAACTGGTATGTTACTCATCAAATTATACCGCCTCTAGAACGCATATTTGAATGTATAGGTATTTCGATCCAGACCGGTAAAAAACTAGAAAAAGAATCAAGTTTGTTTGAATTTTCCGAAACAGACGATCAGAAACCAAAAACCGTATTAACCCCAAAACAGACCAAAACTGGATTGTTCGCATTCAC
>DAOOBP010000097.1:0-1905 GCA_035407925.1 Salinivirgaceae bacterium | reverse complement strand
TTGAATGAGGACCTTATATGACTAATTGGATCAATGTTAACAAAGAATTACCAGAATCTAGAACACTTGTCTGGATTCACGTAACCTATAATAAATGTTTGTATGATGATGTAACAGAAAGGATTAGCATTGGAACATACCAGGAAGGTTATTGGCATGATTGGCTAGACGTTCATTTTGCTGACGACTATAATGTAACGCATTGGGCAATATTAGAATGGCCAGAAAAACCAGAAGGTGTCTAATTTGTCAGAACGAACAGATAGCCTATTGGTTTGCCGGGCTGACAAAAGTTCGTTGACCGAAATTATGGACACCACTGATGATACAATAGAAAAAATAATAATAAAATATAAATCTGGTCATACTATAATCATAAAAACATGAACCAAAAAGTTTAAATACTAAAAACTTATTATAACATTTAATATAAACCCCATTTTTTATAAAGTTTTTTGGAGAAACTTATGTCAGAAACTGGAGATCAGATAAGGCAGTTCAATAGAATTGCAATTTCGTATCGAACCGATATTAAAACACTAAACGACATATTGGATTCCTGGAAGTCAGAAAAAACTTCCGTTGATGACCTCGCGGAACAAATAAAAAGTTCTGTTAAGAATGCTGCAGACATTTCTATCAAAGTCAATGAAAACAACCAGTATCTTGTGGAATTTACATTCAAACCAATAATGGTGTCATTGATCATCGACAAACACAATCATTAAAATTGAGGCTATATAACATGAATAAAAAACTTTCAGAATGGACAATAGATGAAATGGAAAGTTTGTATATGCAATTAGGATCTTTTAGAAAATGTGCCAAAGAATTATGTTGTGATCCAAAGACATTTAGAAAATATTATTATAGTAAGAAAAATGAAATAAACAATCATGACACGGATATGCTATGTAATGATATGAATAATACACTAAATAATATTCTAAAACCAATTACTAATAATAGCATAACACCAGATTTGGATACTGCTATTCAAACCATTCAAAATGCTGGGTGGTTTGTTACTAAGAAACCGTTACAACGCAATTATACGTTTGACTTAGATATTGAACCTACGGAAACCAACATTTATAAAGTTGGAATCGTTTCGGATACACATTTGGGATCTAAGTACCAACAAATGGAATCTCTTTGGAAATTCTATGAAAAATGCGAACGCGAAGGCATAACCACCATCTTTCACGCCGGGGATTTATCAGATGGTGTTAACATGTATAACGGTCAGCAATTCGAAATTTTCCTACATGGCGAACGAGCACAAGCCCAATACATTATAGAAAACTATCCGAAAATTGATGGCATAACCACAGAAATGATCGGAGGAAACCACGACGAAAGTTTCTACAAACGTTATGGTAGTGACATTTGTTATGATGTATCTATTCAACGACCGGACATGAAATACAAGGGATTTTATTTAGCCAACTTCAACATCGGCAATATAAATATTTGTATACATCATGGAGATGGCGGTGTAGCGTATGCCAGAAGTTATAAACCACAAAAACTAGCATTAAGTAAAATTGAAAACAAAGATACTCCTACGCCAAACATACTTGCTATAGGTCACTACCACGCAACATGTATATTACCAGACTATGTTGGTATATATACCATTCAAATGCCAGCGTTTCAAAGTTCAACGCCTTCATATATGGGTAGAAAAGGTCTGAATCCGGATATTGGTGGTATTATACTTGAATTTGAAGAATCAGAAGGAAAATTAGTTTCCACAAAAACACAATATGTGAATTATCGTACTGTGGAAAATGATTATTAATTTATTTTTATTTTTACAGTTTTGAGGTGTTTTCATACGAAAGAGGGAAGTCGTTGACCTTAACACTTACAACAAATTTGACTTGCTTAGGATTTTTTCAA
>DAOOBP010000096.1:0-7214 GCA_035407925.1 Salinivirgaceae bacterium | reverse complement strand
TATGTGTAAAACAAGTTTTCTATGTAACACTTGTATCGATATATCCTTTACAACCATAACTCCGCTAATTTAGGTGGTTGATTTTAATATAATATTTTGATGTTAAGACTATTACATGTAAAAAAAACAGACCGCTTAATTAGATTGTCTATTCTTTTAACAAGCTCATAACAAGATATATACAAGCAATAGACGGGTAATTTGACGGAGTTAGGGTTTCAATTAACTATATTTTCTATGTATCTATGTGGTATTGAAAAATATTTTTCTGTTCTATAAATAGGTAAATATACGGTTATTCATTAAAATTTTAATGTTTTTCATTTGTTAAGACTGGGGAAAATCAAAAACAACATTGTATCTTGCAGGGTTATTAAACACTAATAATTTGAAGGTATTGTTCAAAAAATTAATTGAAAACAGAAGTTTATCACTTCAGTGTTTTCTGATGGGGCGTTTTGCAGGCGCTTTGCTTGTCTCAATTTTGCTTGCAAAGTCGTATTTATGGATGCAAAACCCTATAGATACAGTGGGGATTGGACAATATGAGTTGTTTTTGTTTATTGCAGGTTTTATTAATTTCTTTTGGATCAACGCTTTAGTTAGTGGATTATTAAGTTTTGTTGATACGAATAACCATCAAAGCCTTAATAACAAATTAGCACAGACTTTTTATTTATTTGGCGCACTCTCCCTAATTTTTGGATTGCTATTTGCGTTTGGACAATATTTCTTTATTATTTTCGATAACGTAGGAGTTGTTATTTTATCAGGAGCGCTAATATATTCACTGTTTTGGACCCCCTCAATGCTGTTAGAATATACTTTTGTGTTAAAAAAACAGACATTGCCTTTATATCTAAGCGGTTTTATTACACCACTTTTTTTCCTACTATTCAGTATAACAGGCGCATATACAACTCAATCTGTTGATGGTGTGATATTTGGAACAGTATTATTTGCTTTTTTGCGATTTGTTGCAACCTCAGTTATTCTTTTCCGCAATGGAGTTCCTAAAGTTGATTTAGCGTGGATAAAAAAGCTTTTGTTTTTTTCTGCACCGCTCGTCATATCGGCAATTATAGCTGAATCAGGAGTTTATATCGATGGTATTATAGTGAACTCGCTATTCGATGAACAAACATTTGCAATATTTAGATACGGCGCACGAGAGTTACCGCTAAATTCAATACTTGCTGTAGGTTTATACAATGCTATGATACCCATGTTTAGCTCAACAACCAATTCTGACGTTGAATTAAGTGAACTAAAAAACAAAACCCGAAGACTTTTAATACTGCTCGTTCCTATATCAATACTATTTTTAATTTTCAGTGATTGGCTTTTTGCAAATGTTTTTAATGAAGCTTTCAAACAGTCTGCTATTGTTTTTGACGTTTACTTACTACTAGTTATACCCAGATTGCTACTTCCACAAACAATTATTGTAGGTTTCAAACGCAACAATTTGCTTGTTTGGGTTTCAATTATTGAGATTATTACTAACGTTGCTTTAAGTATTTGGTGGGGAATAATTTGGGGAATATTTGGGGTTGCCCTCGCCACACTAGTAGCATTTATTGTTGAAAAAGTAACTATGATTTATCTTACTAACAAGCATATAGATATAAAACCATCTAAATATATCCCAATAAAAACTTTTACTCTTCTTTCTATTGCAATTACCACAGCTTTCCTCGCAAAATATTTTTTATTTTAGAGTAATTGCGATGTTGTTTAACTATCTGATTCTTAATAAAAAAGTAGCATGTTTATTTAGTCAAGTCACAGAAACTCAGTAGCTTTAAGTCGTAATCAAAAAAACAAAAAATATGTTACGACACAAGAGACGATACAATAATTTTTCCGGGTATATTCCAGTCCTGTAACTTTTACCGATTGGACAGCTACTATACTCCAAACTTAGCTATCGCTCTTTTGGACTATAATATGTGTTTAATCGGGATAAAAACTGCTTTGAGTTAGCTTACAAATGAGCTTTAAACCTTTGTAAGATTATTCATAAACCTTATCTTTGTGAAAATAAAAAAAAGCTATGACCGATACTGAACTGAGACTTCTAAAATCATTGTCGCAAAGGTACCCGACAATTCAAAAGGCGAGCACCGAAATTATTAATTTGAGTGCGATTTTAAACCTGCCAAAAGGCACTGAACACTTTATTTCCGATATTCACGGAGAATACGAAGCGTTCACACATATAGTGAATAACGCATCGGGGGTTATAAAACGGAAAATTAACGACGTGTTCAAAGATAGTTTGCGACAGTCGGAAAAATCGCAGTTGGCAACTTTGATATATTACCCGAAAGAGAAGTTACAGCATATCTTGCGAACCGAAGAGAACCCCAAGGAGTGGTACAAAATCACGCTGCACAGACTTGTTGAGGTTTGTCGCAATGCCAGTGGGAAATACACCCGCTCGAAAGTTAGAAAAATGTTGCCCGCCGATTTTGCTTATGTTATCGAGGAGCTTCTGCACGAGCACGACTCAGATGTCAATAAATCAGAGTATTACAACTCGATTTTAAGTGCAATAATCGAAACGGGCAGAGCGGATGCGTTTATATACGAAATCTGTGTCCTTATAAGAAGACTGACAATAGACCGCTTGCATATTGTTGGAGATATTTATGACCGTGGTCCAAGCCCCGATGTTGTGATAGATACGCTTATGCAATATCGAGATGTTGATATACAATGGGGTAACCACGACGTTGTATGGATGGGCGCTGCACTTGGTAGCAAGGCGTGTATAGCCTCTGTTATTAGAATGGCTGCCAGATATGACAACTTGGCAATAATTGAAGATAACTACGGAATAAATCTGTTGCCCTTAGCCACATTTGCAATAGATACTTACGGAAATGAGGAGTGTCTCCCGTTTAAGCCAAAAGTTCAAACTAACTATTCAGAATCGCAAGAGTTGCTCGTAAGGCGGATGCACAAGGCTATAAGCATTATTCAATTTAAGCTCGATGGGCAAATAATTGATAATAATCCGATGTTTAATATGGGGCATGTCAAACGCATGCATCGTATTGATAAAGAGAAAGGTACGGTTGAAATTGACGGAGAAATATATCCACTAAAGGATGCGAGTTTTCCAACATTAGACCCCAAAAATCCATATAAGCTGACTGAAGAAGAGGCGGCTGTCATAGATAGATTACAAAGCACGTTTTTAGCATCAGAGAAGTTAAGAAAGCACATACAGTATCTTTTCGATAAGGGTAGTATGTATCTGACATACAACTCCAATCTGCTTGTACACGGATGTATCCCCTTAAATGAAGATGGCTCATTGAAAGAGGTAAAAGTTTTGGACAAAAAACTAAAAGGAAAAGCGCTGTTTGATGAGCTTGAAAAAATCATGCGAAGAGCGATGGCTAATGCAAATCAAGGATTGCCAAACTCTTACGAGCTTGACTATTTCTGGTATCTGTGGCAAGGACCCGACTCGCCACTTTTCGGAAAAAGAAAAATGGCAACTTTTGAGATGTATCTTGTTGAGGATAAGAAAACTCACGAGGAGGAGAAAAACTCATACTTCAAACTACGAGACGACGAAACGGTTTGTAACAACATATTAAAGGAGTTTGGTCTTAATCCCGAAGATAGCCATATTATTAACGGACACACGCCTGTAAAGTTTTCAAGAGGTGAGAACCCGGTTAAAGCCAACGGAAAATTAATTGTAATTGATGGCGGAATGGCGAAAGCATATCAGCCCGTCACAGGAATAGCTGGTTACACGTTGATTTACAACTCTTACGGTTTAATATTAGTAGCTCATAAATCTTTCGAGTCGAAAAAGCAAGCTATTGAGGAAGAGGTTGATATAAGCACCATGCAGACTATATTAAAGCGTGTTGCAAGTCGCAAACGTGTTGGCGATACGGATATAGGTGTTGAGCTTCAAAAGCAGATTGAAGATTTAGAGTTTTTGTTAAAGGCTTACCGTGAGGGGGTTATACGGGAGCAAAACGTGTAAGAAAGTATAGAACACGGAGAACACAGATTTAACGGATTTTCACGGATTTTTTTGGTAGAGATGGAGCATGCTCCGTCTCTACTTCGTTAATACTCAAGAACTTCTTTAAACCAAAGATCTTTGTTAAGAAGATAATCTGTATTAAACTCATCATCTCCGTTGTAAAATTCTAACCACTCTTCTGCGGAAAGTTTTACAGGTATTTCAACTTTATCGTGAAAAACATCCTCGGGCGTAGAAACATTAGTTAAATCTATCATAGGATGCATAATTATACCTAATTTTGAGTTTGGTAATTGAAAAATCACAGGTGTACAGCCCCTACCCAACAGAAAACCGGTAGGTTGACCTATACTAACAATACGAGAGTGATATTCCGCCATAGCTATCAAACATCCCGAAGCAGAATAAATTGAATTATTATTGAGTACAAATATCTTTCCTGAATAATTGAGCGACGAGTTACTCGGTTCAATAATCTCCTCTTCTGTATAACAAACATACTTGTTGTCAGGCAAAAACTGATGCTGCGTAATGGTATCCACCTTATCAAAATCACATATATCTTTCAATTCTTGCCTAATAAGAGAGCTGTTTACAAGTGTGTTTTTTAGTTCCGTTTTAAGTGGTTGGTCTATAATATGGCGCAAAATATTTACCCACACTAAATCACTACCTCCATCGTTATCGCGAATATCAATCACTATTTTTTCTATATCACGAACATCTTTATATTTCAATATCTCATTGACGTAATAGTTTTCATCATCAAACATCTCAGGTATCCCTATGTAAAGTATCTTTTGCTCAGTCAAATACCAAACATTTCCTTTCTGATAGGGTAAAATTCCGCGACCTCCGTAATAAATTCCGCTTTTAAATAAGCCTGACTTGTGTTTAACTGTTTGATTATCAGAGTTGACCCAAAACTTAGTGCCAAGTAAGGGATGCTTTCCGGGTTTAACCAAAATTTCTTTTTCAACCCCCTGATAATCAACAACAATCTTGTTGATTTGGGAAGATTTTAGCCTTACTACATTAGAAACAAATTTATTCAAGTTCCAATCCCAACGATGATCGCGAGAAACAAATTGTGAAGTATATTCAACCGGAGAGATGCCATTTACGCTTTTAAGAATGGCTCCTGCCGGTATTATAGTATCAGCAGAATTTCTATTGCCAAGACCAAATGGTTGGATGAACAAAAACTCTCCATCAATTATTTCACAATAAGGCAATACAAAAAAGGAGTATCTATGTTTTCTAAAATATTTTCCGTATCGATTATTTGCTTTTACAGCCTTGTCGTCAAAACTATCGCCTATTGCTCCGGCATAAAAATGACCGTCAACCGCCAAATTTGCCATCTTATTTATAAGAAATGCAAAATCCTTATAATTCTTACACTGCTCAACTCTATATCTATTGTTTTTTACAGAATCGAGAATGTTAACTCCTTGTACAATACGCCTTACATCCAGTTGTGGATTTGATTCCATAATTTCAATAAAGTAATCGTAATCTTCATAAAGTTTTTTGTGCAATTTGCTAACTTTTTGACCATTTAACTGCAAGCTTAACAAGATGATTATAAACAGGCTACTTAAAATTTTTCTTAAACTCATAACTGTTTGTTTTTTAATGAACGCGGATATAACAAATTTTTAGTCTATCGGTTTTTCCTGATGTTTTAGAAATCCAAAAATTTCAATTTGATCTTCATTAATTCTAAAAACAATCGTGTAGCCTTTAAAAATCAAATCTCTGATACTTATGTTATCAAAATATATTGATTTTCTGTATTTGTAGGGGTTTTGATGGATTTCCTTTATACGATCCAACAAATCGTTTTTGAATTTTCTTGCTCTTTTGGGGCTGTCTAATGAGATATACTCTATTTGACTTTCAAGTCGTATTAGAAACGACTCTTTAAATAGTATTTTCATTTTTGACAATAATTGCTTCTAATCTGTCATCAACATCTTTAATATCAACAAACTTTGCCTCTCCTTGCATAATCTCATGGAGTTCTGAGTTTAGATATTTCTGATTTTCAACAAATTCGGCATCTTCAGAGATTATTTCAATCTCATCGCTATTGAACTTACTCAGAAGCCATATTATTTTGTCGTATATTCTGTCGTTTATTCTTAATCTTATGGTTTTCATATGTTTATATTTTCAGTTTAAAGTCGTCCAAAATTCACATACTTAATATTTACGTAAAGATAACTATTTTTTTAATCTAAATGTTTTACACTCATAACTTTTAGCTATCATTGATAATTCAGTTTTACAGCTTTTTTACTTCGATGGCTATTTAGGGTCTACTGAAAAAGTCTTATTCTTTTGATTTTAAGCAAAATACTTGCATTTTTGCCTTGTTTAAGTGCAAGGAATTATAAGGTAAAAGGAGCAAGGTACAAGGGAAAAGTGAGGAACGTGGCTTTGCACTATGTTAAGGATTTCGGATTTTTGATTTTACTTCGACTTTGCTCAGCACACCGCTAATTTCTAATTTGGTTTGTGCCACCCTACGGGTGGGATTGTGTGCTGTAGCACACCCATAGGCTTGCGCTTTAGCAATTAACAATGTGCAATTAGCAATTAACAATTATCTGTCAGAAAATCAATTAATTATCTTGTATTTTAGCATACAAACATATTATAAAATCCACCAATGTTGTCCTACGGACAAAGAACAAGTGCTAATCCAAAAATATGAATCTTCAAAAATCGACAATATAATAAAGACGAAGTCTTTCCTAAATGTTTCTTAACTCCTTAAATGATTATTTAGTTAACGTCCACCAACCATCAACCACCAATTACAAAAATAGCATAGACTTTTTTGCGAACTCTTTAATAGTCGTGGCTACTAACAGATAATCAGGCAATTATTCAATAATTGTTCATTGCACACTTCGACTTAACTCAGTGCACCGCATTGTTAATTGCTTTTACCTATTGTTGATTTCATCTAACAGTTTTTGAGACTCCGTATCTCCCAAATTTATTGCATTCTGAAGGTCTTGCCTTGCTTTCGGAATATCGTTTAGTTCGATAAAGGCGACTGCTCTGTTGTAATAGATGTCTCTCTTTTGACTGTTATTTGTAGATGCTTCTAAAGCCTTGGTTAAGTGTAAAATAGCTCCTATATAATCTTTCTTGAGCAGTAGAGCCGTGCCTATATTGTAAT
>DAOOBP010000095.1:0-7252 GCA_035407925.1 Salinivirgaceae bacterium | reverse complement strand
GGGAGGTTTATTATTAGGTTATTATAAACTTTTCTATCAAAGGTGAAGTTACTTGGGTTGTTATACTCTACAGTACCCCCACCTGATGCAACGAAATTATCAAAATTACCAGCTGGGAAGGTTGTTGTTTCCAACTTAATTATTCCCTGCCCAACAACTACATTAAAGTTATGTCCTGTAGTAGTTCCCAAATCTAACTCCCCTCCCTCATTAAGCTGCAGTGAGTAGGTATTTTTTCCACTTTCGTTAATAGTTATGGTACGCCCATTTAAGATTACCGCCCTATCTGCCATACCAGGAACAGCGCCATTTTCCCACACAGAGCCTGAAGGGTCGGTTGTCCATGTTGAATTACTTTTCCAATCACCCGACTGATAAGAGTAATATGTTGTAGTAGGCTCTCGAAGTGTCCACTTACCATCTATATTTGTTACGTTTGGTACTGTGAAAAAGTCGTTATATATATCAACTATCCCTCCGCTAACAGCTGTCCATGTCTCATCGGTAAGAAACATTGGCTTGTATTTATCTTCATCTCCTGCAACTGGAACATCGCCATAATGGTAAGTAAATTTCATGCTGGCTGAGATATTTGACAAGTTGCTTGAGCTTGTAATCCAGTGTCTTTTAAGATCACTGAGATTTGTAAAGGGTCCACGCTCATTTAGTGTTCTAACTGAAAAACTACCACCAGTACCACCAACCGTTGCACTTATGGAAGTTATATCTAACGGTGTATAAGCATTACCTGTTCCTATAGGATATAACATTTTAAAATCTAACTCATCTGTACCCTCCTTTACAAGACTTCCTGCGCCGATGGTAACAATCATTTGGCTGCTATTGAATGAGCCCGATTGTGCAGAGATTGTTGCATCTTTACCCAAAATAATATCTGCACCCGTACCTGTTGACAAACGTGCGTTATCTAAAACTAAGCTTTCATCAACTCTAATATCCCCGTCTATGTTTTTTGTGCCGCCACCTTGTATGCGGAGGTTTTTATAAGAACTTGGGACATTAGAAACGGACTGTCCGCCAACACCTTGATAAATTACAGTAGTATGAGGACTAAAAACTATATTGCCAGACGTAAAGTTAGTGGGGAATGAGGTGGCACTAGAAGCCGACCCTAAAGTTAGAGTTGCTGTATTGTTCATTTCCAATCTGCCTGCACTACTACCAGTAATAGAATACTGGTTGGTGGTGAGATTTGAAGAGCCGTTTATGGTAAGGTTATTAATAACCCTAAGGTATCCCAGTAGTGATTTAACACCACTTCCTGAAGAAATAAGGTTATAATAACTTGTACTTGTACCGTAAGGGAGAAGTGGAGCATAGACGTTCTGATTTCCATCTCCTTGGTACTCAACTGTAGAATTGGTTCTGTTTAAAGTAATTGAGTTTGAACCCGTATTTGATAAAATGAATGGGTCTTCACCTTTAAGAATTAAATGGGGTGAAGAAGTACCAAGTCTAAATGTTGAAGTATTACTATTACTTTCATTGTATGTAGTTATAGCATTAACCACTATTATACCGCCATTATGCCCAAAAACACCATTTCTAAGCCTATTATTATTATTACCCCCTCTATAACTGTTAATGACAATGTTACCGGCTATATTCATAGAAGAAATTGAAGAGTTTAATGTACACAAATATGTACCATTATTGCTAGGGTTTACATCAGTTCCAAGAACTACCGAATCGCAATTTATTGTTCCTTGTCCCGAAATGTAAGCAGTAATAGCTGTGTTGGTGTTACTGTAATTCATTGTAATTGCACCCGACACATTAAGTGTTACGTCGCTGTTAACACTTAAAGTCTTGCTACTTGTCCCTATAAAGGTAACTGTTGCACACTCGGCATCTGCAGTTACCGTAATTGTATGTCCTCCACCTATACGGACATTATCGCCGGCTCCTGGAACAGTAGTTGTCCCCCATGTTGAAAGCGAATTCCAATTTCCACTTCTTTGTGAGGTGTAGGTAGTCTGCCCGAAAGCATTTAAATTGCCTGCTATTACAAATAGCAATAAAGTAATTTTTATCAAATAAGAGATACTTTTTTTAAACATTGTTTGCTTGGCGCTGCAACATGTTTGTTCTGCGGGTAGATATCTGTTCATAGTTCAAATATTTATCTTGTTACGGGGATAGGATTATTTAGGAAGAAAACTGTTTATTATTGTTATAAATTATCAAATACTAACACGACTCGGCTTGGCAATTTTATAGCTACTTTGCCTGTTTTTACCATAATTAATATACAATGTTAACGAATTTTATGTAATTTCTGTTTCAACTATCACTGTTTTTTTACGAACAGTTACTTTGTTTATGTAAATCACCTTTTTAATTTGACACATGAAACGAACATGCCAACCTTTTATACCAATTGTAATTTTAAAATAGTCCAATATTTTTTAAAATTTTACAATGGTAAATACTGATGTTACAGACACATAGTCCAAAAGAGCGATAGCGAAGTTTGGACTATTGTAGCTGTCCAATCGGTATTATAAAGGTACAAGGCGATGCACTCGGTCGCTGAGCGTAATATTTCAACAAACTCAATAACCATCAAAATGCAAGCTCAGCGACCGAGTACAAGCATTGTTAATTGCTAATTGCTATGCTCACGCTGCTTTAAGTTTCGATAAATCTGCCTTTTTTAGTTTTTCTTTTGCGTAACTAATTGTTACTGTCATGGTTTTCTTTCGGCTTGAGGGCAACTCGAACATTGCATCAATCATAATCAATTCGCAAATTGAGCGCAAGCCGCGTGCACCTAATTTGAATTCAATAGCTTTTTCTACAATATAATCGAGTACTTCATCTTCAAATGTAAGTGTAATGTCGTCCATTGCAAACAGTTTGACGTACTGTTTTGTAATGGCATTTTTCGGTTCGGTAAGAATCTGGCGTAAAGCGGTGGCATCTAATGGATCAAGATAGGTTAATATTGGCAAACGTCCGATAATCTCGGGTATTAAGCCATAGCTTTTAAGGTCTTGAGGCGCAACATATTGCATTATGTTTGTTCTGTCTATTGGATCTGTCTCCTTTATTGAATTAAATCCGACTACACTTGTATTCAACCGTTGTGCAATTTTGCGTTCAATACCATCAAAAGCTCCACCACAGATAAAAAGAATGTTGCTTGTGTTTACGGCTATCATTTTTTGTTCAGGGTGCTTACGTCCGCCTTGTGGAGGGACATTAACCATTGAGCCTTCGAGCAATTTAAGCAATCCTTGTTGAACGCCTTCTCCGCTCACATCGCGCGTGATTGAAGGGTTGTCGCTTTTACGCGCTATTTTATCTATCTCGTCTATAAATACTATTCCGCGTTCGGCGGCGGCAACGTCATAATCTGCTGCTTGCAATAGTCTGGTTATAAGGCTTTCTATATCCTCTCCGACATATCCTGCTTCGGTCAATACGGTTGCGTCAACAATGGCAAACGGAACTTGTAGCATTTTAGCTATTGCTTTTGCCAATAGGGTTTTTCCTGTTCCTGTTGGTCCTACCATTATAATATTCGATTTTTCAATTTCGATATCATCATCGGTACTTTTTTGCGCTAAACGTTTATAGTGATTATATACTGCAACTGAAAGAAATTTTTTTGCATCGTGCTGACCAATAACGTATTGGTCAAGAAACTCCTTGATTTGCTTTGGTTTAAGAAGTTTAACATTTTTGATACTAAAGGAACTCTTTTGTTTATTTTCTTCCGTTAGTATAATATATGCTTGCTCAATACAAAAGTTGCAAATATTACTATCTATGCCTGTTAATAGTAAATTTACCTCTTCCTCTTTTCGTCCACAAAATGAACATCGTTCCATTATTTCTGTTCCTTGTTTTTATTTCTTTCTAAAACTTCGTCTATCATACCGTACTCCATTGCTTCTTTTGCTGTCATCCAGTAATCGCGCTCGCTATCTTTTGCAACTTTTTCGTATTCGTTTCCGCTGTGATTTGCGATTATTTCGTACAATTCTCGTTTAAGCTTTTGTATCTCTTTAACTGTTATCTCCATGTCGTCTGCTTGACCTGACGCTCCTCCCATTGGTTGGTGTATCATTACACGGCTGTGTAAAAGGGCTGAACGTTTTCCTTTTTCTCCTGCGCATAACAGCACTGCTCCCATGCTTGCAGCCATTCCTGTGCAAATAGTTGCAATATCGGCTGAGATAAATTGCATTGTGTCGTAAATAGCAAGTCCCGCATGTACGCTGCCGCCCGGCGTATTAAAATAAATTTGGATATCTTTTGTAGGATCGGTTGATTCTAAAAAAAGCAATTGCGCTTGAACTATATTTGCTACGTAATCGTCTATTGGAAGTCCAAGAAATATAATTCTGTCCATCATTAGGCGTGAAAAAACGTCCATGCTTGCAACGTTTAGTTGACGCTCCTCGATAATTGTTGGCGATATGTAATTGCTTACAATTGAGGTGTAGCGGTCATACGTTATGCTGTTTATTCCGTGGTGTTTAACAGCGTATTTTTTAAATTCATTTTGTGGAAACATATTTTTTGGTTTTATTTATTAAAAAAGTCATCTGCAGAAACAACGGTTTCTTCGACATTCACTATTTCTTTAATTAATTCAAGCACTTTGCGTTCGGCAGCTAGAGAAAAGTAGTGGTTGTATGCATTATCTTCTCCAAGTCTCTTCATTGCCATTTGCGTAAGAGTTTCGTCCGGAATATCGGTTATGTTGTAACGTAATAATGCTATCCTTTGTTCTTCTTTGACTCTTTCGATCACATCGTTTTCTTCAATTTTAACGTCGTTGTCGTTCACAATTTTGTCAACAATAATTCTCCATTGGAACATTTTTCGATAATTGTCCCACACATCATCAATCTTGTCTTCTGCAACTTTTTTTGTGTCAACTAACCAGCGTTTTAAAAATTCTTCGGGGAGTTTTGGGTCTATTTTCTCAATCAAATATTTAGTTGCCGTATCTAGGAACTTTGACTCGTGATTATAATGGTTGGATTGTTCAATTTCAGAAAAAATAGCTTCTCTGAATTGCTCCTCGGTTGCAATATCTTTACCCGGATAAACTTTATCAAATAGCTCAGTATTAATCTCAGCTTTTTTCAATCTTTTTATTTCTATTATACAAGCTTCAAAATCACAGTCGAGTGTCTCGACATCTTCTTTTTCTATTTTGAGCATTGCGGCAATTTCGGTTGTGTTTTTTATCACTTTTTTAGGGTTAAATATTACCCTTTCATCTTTTTTCTTACCGACAAACTTTTTCTTCAATTTAGAATCCTCTATACTTTCTATTCTTATGTAAGTCAATTCGTTTGTAATTCCGTCTTCTAAAATCTTTCCTTCACTATCTAACTGTTTTAGGCTACAACTAATCATGTCGTTTTCACCAATCTCCTCAACATCTTCTAATGTACCGTTCCGCTCCGTAATGTTTTTAATCGTGTTGTCGATATACTCCTTTGTAATATCAATTTTGTAGTATGGTATTTTGTTTCTCTTTGAAAGATTAACTTCAAATTGGGGTCGTAAGCCTAAATCGAATACAAAGTTCAGATCGTCAGAGTTATCCAAACTCTCGATTTTATCGGTTTTATCCGTATTCACCAACGGATCACCCAAAATTTCAACTTCTGCTGTTTTTAAGTATTCTAAAACCGACTCAGAGACAAGCTCTTGAATCTCATGCACTTTAACGCTATTTCCGTACATTCGCTTGATATGCCCATAAGGAACCATTCCTTTGCGAAAACCAGGTATCTGCGCATTTTTGCGATACTCTTTGAGCGTTTTTTCAATTCTTGGGTTATAGTCCTCGTCGGTAATTTTTACTACAAGCTCGGCGTTTAGGTCATCGATTTTATTTATTTCGACTTTCATATGTTTATAATTTTTTCAGTTTATGGTCATATGGAACTCACATGCTATACAGTTAAAAGTTTGTAAAGTTAAAAATAGAAAGTTTATAAAGTTCTTTTCCACTTTTACCTTTCTCCTTGTACCTTTTCCCTTTAAAGAAGGTTGGCATGTTCGTTTCATGTTTAGTTAAAAGTTAAAAGTTAAAAGTTTATAAAGTTTATAAAGCGGTGCACTGAGCGCAGTCGAAGTGTTGAAAGTAAAGACGGCGCATATGCTGTCTGTTGTTGTTCAGTTACTTTGTTTTCAAATTTCTTTAATTTTTGGTTTTTTGAAGTGACAAATTTACAATAAAATTGATATAAATTAAAAAAAACCGCCAAGCGTTTACACTGACGGTTCTTTTTCTTGTTTGTGGTGCGGATGAAGGGACTCGAACCCCCACGTCTTACGACACTAGATCCTAAGTCTAGCGCGGCTACCAATTACGCCACATCCGCAATTTGCGCTGCAAAGGTAGTTACTTTTTTGAAATAAGAGCGTTCTGACAAAGATTTTTTTAATTACAGCAAACCTATTTTTTTCTTAAAAAATAATGTGGGTTTTTTCTAACCACTTCGTACTTTCCTGATTTTGCAGCCTCTTGAGCAACTTTTTTAGAACCCCAATTTGTGTAGTCTGCCGAATCATCAAATAGTATAAAACCTCCTGAAATTAATATTTTATCAACATTTTCAAAATCTCGTTTTGCAAATTCATATTTGTGATTGCCGTCAATATAAGCAAAAGATATTTCTCCTTCTGGTCTAAATTTACCTCCGTGCAAGTTCTTTATTTCATCTTTATTCCATGCCGCAAAAAAATCATCAGAGGATAATTCACTCGATAAAATATTTGCTTTTGGGTGAAAGGTCTTTACGTTTCTAACAAAAGATTCTTTTAAATAATCGCAAATTAAACGACCCGATGCTAGGTCGCATATTTTATCTTCATCTTTAGTATCATCCATATACCAATCCGTGGTATAAAACAAATTGTTTCTATTGTGTTTTTTTAGAAAGTGTAGAATTACATTTGTCGAAAGTCCAGCAAAAGTTCCTATTTCTAAAATTGGTTTGTCAGAATTTAGGTTTTTGATGGCGTAATCAATACAGTACAAATGACCTGGTTCAAGCCAGCCTGGAACTATATATCTCAACACTTTTAACTCTGGTTCTTCTATTATTATTGGCTTGTTGAACAAATAAAAAATACCTTTTTTGACTAAATATGAAAATTTCATATGCTTATAATTTTTTCAGTTTATGGTCATATGGAACACACATGCATTATAATCATTTTCTTGTGTTCCAAGTTTGGTTGGTATGTTCGTTTC
>DAOOBP010000094.1:0-7317 GCA_035407925.1 Salinivirgaceae bacterium | reverse complement strand
GACGCATGACTGTCACTCATGATATCAGGAGAGTTCGAATCTCTTCAGCACCGCAATGCTTGATTATGTGATAATTATTTATTACTTTTGTCGAACTGTCACGTATTTATATAAAATGATTTGCTATGGATATTAATAAATTAAAAACAATTATTGCAGAATCGAATAGTGTTACTGAAACATGTTTTAGGTTATATGGTAATAAATTATATGGCAATAGAATCACAATAAAAAAATACGTTAATTTATATCATATTGATATATCGCATTTCGGTATAAACAACGGAAATGTTAATTCAAATAGATTCGTAAAAACACCATTATCGAAGATTCTAATTTCTGGTTCAACATATTGCACCACAACACTAAAAGAAAGATTATATAGAGAGGGAATAAAAAAACGTGAATGTGAATTATGTGGACAAAATGAAAATTGGCATGGTAATCGAATGAGTTTAATACTTGACCACATTAATGGAGATAACTCTGACCACAGAATTGAAAATTTACGAATTGTTTGCCCTAATTGTAATGCCACACTACCAACATTTAGTGGTAAAAATGTGAAGCGAAATAAAAAAAAGAAAATTACCCATTTTGAACAGTCTATTATTCAGCGTAAAGTTAAACGCCCACCATATGAACAACTTCAAAATGAAATAAAAGAATTGGGATTCACTGGAACTGGAAAAAAATATGGCGTAAGCGATAATGCGATAAGAAAATGGATTAAATTTTATGAAAAACACACACTCTCGTAGGCTTCTTGGTGAAGAACTTGGCTGTCACCCATGTAAAATAGAGGTTTCGAATACCTCCGGGAGTGCAATTTACTGCTTTAACGGTAAATCCATATGAAAAAGTGCCATATATGATACTTTTCATTGAAAAATGGGTATGGCAAGTGCCAATTTTACTGTTAAAGCAGTAAAAAGTGCCATAAAAGATACTAAAGATAGTGATGACCGATGTAAAAAACTGCACGAGAAACAGACACGAGTGGGTTAAGATTTGTTTTAACACCCGCAACGGTTGCCAGTACCCAAGGTCATCCAAATGCTGCGTTTGGCAAGATGGTTAAGCCGTAAGACCTTCAATCTTACATGCGTGGGTTCGAGTCCCACACGCAGTACACTGATTATCAATTAATTATGCTCGGTTCATCTAATGGTCAGGATTACGGGTTTTCATCCCGCCCATAGGAGTTCGATTCTCCTACCGAGTACAAATAATATATGAAATACCACACATTAAGTGGCAAAATCGGGGTTAATGACTGGTTTACCATACAAAATGGGGTATATTATCCACAAAAACGACAATTTTGGGGATAATAAGCAACATAACATTAAATAGATTTTACAAAAACATATACATTTGTCAAATGTACTTAACATTATGCTTCCTTAACTCAGTCTGGGAGAGTGTCTGTTTTACATACAGAAAGTCGCAGGTTCAAACCCTGCAGGAAGCACAAATCAAATTGCACTCTTAGTTCAGTTGGTTCAGAACGCTTGCCTTACAAGCAAGAGGCGAAAGTTTACGGGGGTTCGAATCCCTCAGAGTGCACCAATACCTCAAGTGTTGTAATTGGTAGCCAAGCCAGACTAAGAATCTGGTGTTGTAATGACGTGTGGGTTCGAGTCCCACCTTGAGGACAAACGCAAACAAAAGACAGCAAACAAGTTTTATTGGCATTTTTGGCAACTTTTGGACATAAATGGAATTTGTTTGTATTTATGAAAAATTTAAATTATGAAATGTATATATTGTTCTGGTGTAAATCTTCATAAATATGGTGTTAGAAATAAAAAACAAAAATATCATTGTTTGGATTGTCAAAAGTTTTTTACTCGTACAAGTAAAAAATATAATGGGAATACTATTATTGAAGGGAAAAAATTTTGCACCAAATGTGGGAAATTTAAAGAATTATCCAAATTTAATTTGAAATACGGAAAACCACGTTCCAACTGTAAAGAATGTGATAAAAAACATACATCCAGATTTAGCAGATATGATTTAAATAAAAATGATTTTCAAGAAATGATTTTAAATCAAAATAATAAATGTGCTATTTGTGGAAAAAATTTTAAAAACAATAGATATACTTATATTGACCATAATCACATCAATGGTAATGTGAGAGGATTATTGTGTCCTAAATGCAATGCTTTATTGGGTAATTGTAATGATAATATTAAAATATTAGAATTTGCAATACAATATTTAAATAAATATAAAAATGCGGATGTGATGGAATGGTAGACATGACACGCTTAGAACGTGTTGCGAAGTAACAGTAACGTGGGGGTTCGAGTCCCTTCATCCGTACAATTTGGGGTCGTGGCAAAATTGGCAAGAGCACCTGCCTTGCACGCAGGGGGTTGAGGGTTCGAGTCCCTTCGACTCCACAAAATGAAATACAGAAAGTCTGGGTCAAACCCCAGAGAGACGTAAAATGTCGAGAAGTGTGACGGCACGTCTGTATTTCATTCTTTGGGGCAGTAACTCAACGGCTGAGTGCTTGACTTGCAATCAAGTGTATGCGGGTTCGAATCCCGTCTGCTCCACAAAATTGGTTGGAATTATTCCGTCAATTCTGTAATAAGAGCGTCAACAGCTACGGCATTAACTCTTTCCAATTTTAACATGACCCCTTGAATTATGCAAAATAGGCACAGCAGACAGGCTTAAACCCTGATTCTTTGTGGGTTCGAGTCCCACAGGGGTTACAAATTTACGGCACAGTAGTCCAACTGGCAGAGATACCCGCCTCAAAAGCGGTTCAGTGTGGGTTCGAATCCCACCTGTGCTACAAGCACGCACACAATGAATCGAAAATAAATTTTCGAAGTATTTATGATATATGATACCACTATATACACAAACGGAATTTGATTTAGCAAAAGATAATGATAAATTACCTTGTAAATGTGTTGAATGTGGTAAAATTTTTTATAAACTGAAAAGGGTGATAAAAAGAACATTCATTGGCTACGATAGAAACATTGGTGATTATTGTTCAAGAAGATGTGCTCGATTATCAAAAAAATCGAGTGCAGATGTTGTTTGCAGTAATTGTGGAAAATCTTTCAATAAAGTAAAAAGTCAAATTAAAAGAAGCAAAAATCATTTTTGTTCTAAATCATGTTCTGCAATTTATAATAACGTCCATAAAAAACATGGAACACGAAAATCCAAACTTGAAAAATGGTTGGAATATAATCTCACCAAAATATACCCAGACTTAAATTTTCATTTTAATTGCAAAGACACCATTAATTCAGAACTTGATATTTATATTCCATCATTAAAATTAGCTTTTGAATTAAATGGAATATACCATTACGAACCAATATATGGTGAGGATAAACTTCAACAAATTCAAAGCAATGATAATCGTAAATTTCAAGCCTGTTTGGAAAAAGGTATCGAACTATGTATTATTGATACTTCACAACAAAAATATTTTAAAGAACAAACATCACAAAAATATTTAAAAATCGTACAAGAAATAATAAACACACATCGGTAGTTCAGTGGTAGAACGTTGGTCTCCAAAACCAAATGTCGGGTGTTCGAATCGCCCCCGGTGTGCTAAATGTGTCTGTCGTCTAATGGCTAAGATATTGGCTTCCAAACCCAAGGATGAAGGTTCGAGTCCTTCCAGACATGCCAAAACACGGAATAAAACCGTGCCAATTTTCGTAATGAAACGGTGAAAAAATCGCAGGTGCGAGGCACAATCACCGTTGGAGTCCAAATCCGACACAGATACCACTGAGGGCAGAAGTGTACCCAAGAGCAATATCAGTTAGTGGTTCGTCACCGTTTCAGAAAGTTTCAGTATTTTGTAACATTTTCAAATTTATTTCGTATAATCATTAAAAAGAAAGGAGCATGCCTTCAAAATAACATTTAAATATCGCAAGACTTGGTGGTGGAGATTTGTACATTACAATTATTTTCACAAGCAATTGTTCAGAAAATATTATGTGCAAAGAAAAAGAGCACTTACCGAAAAGGAAATCAAGAAGTATAAACGATATCAGAAAATCGATGACTTGATAACTTTAAGAAAAGTAGATTGGTTGCGAGAATTTATATGGCGATTAGAACCATAATTTTGTATTTATTGATAAAAGTGAAAATTATGAAAAAAATATTGTTTCTTTTAACTCTGGTGATTATTGCAATGTTTTTGATGTCACAGACACAAACAACAAGGCAGAAAGAAGTTTATTATCAGGATAAATTTGCTGAAATCATCAAAGGCAGCACAAGCGTTACATTATGGGATAAAACTGAAGTCGATATTCTTACCGACACATTTGCAATCGAAGTTGATTTTTCTGAGAAATGGGCAGAAAGCATAGGTCAGTCATTATATTATGCTGAAATGACAAATCGTAAAGCAGGTGTTTTACTTGTTGTAAATAGTAATCTCGATGAAAGATTTATCAGAAGACTAATGACCGTTGCTATGAGAAAAGACATTACTGTTTGGTTAATGGACTATACCACAGAAAAATGGTGCAAAGTTGATAGATTTGTTGAATATTCTTATTCATACGAATTTAAATAACACTTGTTTGTTTCAGAAAAAAGAATTAAATTTGTCACCCTATGTATATCATTGCAAAGAAAAAGGACTATTATGATGGCGTTGCTGGAAGTACTGGCATTGACAAAACCATTGTTTATGACCGTCAAATAGTTGAACTTGAAAGGGACGAAATACCCACTGAGTTCAGGAAAAGGGGTTATTATACTAAAGAAAACAACCCATTATATCTTTTAAGCAATGCCAGCATAAAAAAAGAATATCAGGAAACATATCCAAAAGGTGCATATTTCATTATTGGATTTTGTGGTAAACTTTATCTGGGGTGGAAATTCTATAGTTTCAAAAAGAATTGTGAGTATAATGATTATGAAAACATTAATACTTTAATAACATACGATTTGGACTATATTAAAGAAATCCTTGAAGAAAAAACTTGGTATGGTGTCACTGCTGACCAAATCGAAAGTGTATTAAATTTTAATGCAACGGATTGGTTCAGAAAATTTAATGCTCCTTGTTTTGTTTACGATTATGATTATGGCAGAACACACCTTGATGAAAAATATTGGAGAAGTGATAATGTTTCAAAATTTATAATCAATCCTCTTTTAAAAGACTACGAATTTTATAAAGTATTTGATTCATTTCAAGCATTTCAGGAAGTTTCGATGTTCATAGGCGGTGTACTTGGCAAGGAAGAAAAAGATATTGTAGAAGTTGCGGATAAATATAAAATTGCGCAACATGGTTTTGATAAATGGAGTTTCAGAAAAATGCCAAAAAATGAAAAATAGTGTTACGGATGAAAATGATAATCCAATTGGATTGATGGAACAAATAAGAAAGCAATCTGAAGAGAACAAAAAAATTGAAATTAATCTCGAAGAAAAATTAAGTGAGCCTTGGAAAAAACCCAATATTGACACAATATATGGTGGAATTGAATTTATTGAAAAATTTAATGAAGAGTTAAATGAAACATAATTGAAGACTTTATTCATGAAGTCAGATACAGTATTTCTTTAATGGATGGTACGCATCCTTGACGTTCTTTGGGGCAGTTTGGTTTTGACAGCATGCTTGAATGGTATGTAAGCAAGTCGTAGTTTGAGCAACACTACGTAAAAACAGGTTCAAAACAATAAATGCAGAGGATATAATGTCCATTCCTACTTCTCTAACGAGAGGTCGCTTATTTGTAGAGAGTGCTGAACTCGCAATGGTAGCGTAAGGAAGCAGCAAACGCAGCAAAAACCTTCCAAATAAACCCATCTCGATGGAACTTGTTATTTTAACAGAGAGATAAGGAAGTAAAATAAAACAGTGGATAAAAAATAAATGTTTTGCTGATTTAGAAAAATCAGATAAACTTGTAGAAAACGTATTGGGCACATGACTGCACACGGGTTCGAATCCCGTCTGCTCCACTAAAACATTTAAAACATTGAAATTATGAGTGACCATAGTAAACAAATAGAATTACTGGAAAAACTTCTCAATTCTGAGGAAGGTAAAGCCTCTATGAAAAAATTTTTCAACGATTTGGCAGATAAGAAAAAAATTGCTGAAGGTCGTTATAGGAAATTTGAAAAATGGCTTGAAACTCACGATTTAGATGAAATAATGCAACGTCTTGAAAAAGAACATTGTGTTGAATGGCGTAATAAGTGTTATAATAATGGTTATGAACCATATCCAAATAACAAACTTGCTTTTTTAATTGATTATGTCGTTCATAATTATTATTCAATTAGCGTACCGCAAATTGAAAGCGAACATTTCGCAAATCAATCTTGGTTTTTCAAAGGATACTATATTAATATGACTTGGGGTCAGGGAGTGTTCACGCAAATATTTGACAGCAAATTCAATCAAATTATTGCGCTATGAAAATATATCACAACAAATTGGTGAGAGATAAAATACTGAAGACACTAAAAAAATCTGGTGTTGGTCATAAATATCATATTGCAAAAGACGATACTGAATTTCTTGAAAAACTTAATGAAAAACTTCGGGAAGAAATACAAGAATTTAATGAAAAACCAAGCATTGAGGAATTTGCGGATATACTACAAGTACTTGAAACCATTGCAAGATTTCATAGTTTTGATTTGAATGAAATTAAAGAAGCAAAAGCCAATAAATTCTATAATAAAGGTGGCTTTAATAATAGAATTGTTTTGGAAGAAACGAATTAACTGAAACTTTTTGCGGTAAAAATAAACGGGGGTGTGATGAAATTGGTAGCACATACGGGACTTAAAATCCCGTGGGCAGTAATGCCCGTGTCGGTTCGAGTCCGACCACCCCTACCAAAACATTTGGTAGCATTGCTACAAATAAACAAAGGCGGGTGTGGTGTCCCAACATCGGCAATTTAGATGCAATTGTCGGTAGCATGAGTTCGAGTCTCACCACCAAATGTTTTTAAATTAAAATGATATGTTGTCATACGGAAAAAATAAGAAAATGCGTGAAAACTATCCTGACAATCATCCCAAGAAAGGATATGTAAACTGGTGGGAAGTTGAACTTGGAGATATTGATAAAGGTCGTGAACGTCAAGAAGCAAAACGTAACATAAAAAAAGAATTAAATGATGAAACTATTGGCAGGAATGATTGAAATGTTCAGAATGTTGTTTATTAACAGTTATGATGACCCATACACTGAATACCTTTCGGAACAACCGGGTATTTATGTTCACATAAGTGATGTTTATGATAATGTTTAGAGAAATGCGT
>DAOOBP010000093.1:0-7476 GCA_035407925.1 Salinivirgaceae bacterium | reverse complement strand
CGCCCTCGCGGAAATGGAATTTTCCTAAAGGTAAACCGGGCATATTGTGCATTCCGTAAACTGCGTCAACGGGGAAACGTTTGAATAGTCCGTCTGCGACCATTGCTGGAGCTCCTTCCATAGTCTCTTCGCCGGGTTGGAAGATTAGGCGGACGGTTCCGTTAAAGTTTTTGGTTGTTGCTAAATATTTTCCTGCGCCTAGTAGCATCGTGGCGTGTGAGTCGTGTCCGCAAAGGTGTGACCAGCCCTCTATTTTGCTTTTGTACGGCAAATCGTTGTCTTCTAAAATGGGTAATGCATCGAAGTCGGCGCGCATGCCGATAGATTTTTTCCCGTTGCCTACGGTCATAGATGCTACAACACCTGTTCTGCCAATGCCTTCAACCACATCGTAGCCCCACGATTTTAGTTTGTCGGCTATGTATTTGGCTGTTTTGGGAGTCTCCATGTTTAGTTCAGGATTTTGGTGCATATAGTCCATCCACTCTTTCATTTCGGGTTGAAGCTTTGCAACTTCGGATAATAATTTTTTGTTCATGATATTGAAATTTTATGGGGTTTGTTGGTTTTATATGTTTGTCATTTTTTCCATTCTATATGTCCGTTTATCCCGTATTTTTCAAACACTTTTAAAATATCGGCAGAAAACTTATTTAATTCCTTTTCACCTTTGATTTTTGTTAGTTCGTACAAGTTAATAAACATTTTCTTTGCCGTTTCTGTTTGGTTTAAGTTTTTCTTTAGAAAATTGTGTTGCGAACAGAGCACTTGACCGTTTTCGACAGTTGCTTTACCGCCTCTGTCTTTGGGAATGATATGATCGATATGTAGTTCAACTCCATCTTTTTCGCCTCGTCCACATACTACACACTTGTATCCGTCTTTTTCTAATATTTGTTTTTTTTGTGCAGCTGTGAAATCTTCCTGCTTTTTCTTTTTAGCGAAACTTGGTTCATAGCGATATACTCCTTTGTCAATTTTAATTAAAAATCCTCTTTGATATAGTGAACGTATGGCACGGTCTGGATCACGAAAAACAGTCCCTGTTCGCTTTTTCCACTCTGCAACAACCCAATCTACAACTTTTGGGTGAGGAATATCTTTTTTAGGGTTCTTAACAAAATACTCTTTTACTAAATCGATTTGGGTTAACTTCTTTTTAGCCATATTTTACAAATCTAAAGTTCCAGTTTCGTTTAAAATTCTGTTTTTGGCTAATTCACAATAGTTTTTATCAATTTCCGTTCCAATGGCTTTTCTGCCCAAGTTCGAGGCTACAAAAAGTGTTGTTCCGCTACCGGCGAATGGGTCAAAAACCATATCATCTACATAACTGAACAGTTTTATGCAACGGAACGGCAACTCTTTTGGGAAAGGAGCCGGATGTCCTACACGTTTTTTGCTTTCGCCATTAAAGGTCCATACCCCGTTTGTCCACGCTTTAAACTCATCACCTGAGATATCAGAAACTTTGCTTCCGTTAGTTTTTTTCCAATCGTCTTTGTATAAAACAACTATTAATTCTACAGGCGCTATAACAACAGGCGCTGAAGCAGATTTCCAACTTCCCCACGCAGTTCTACGAGAGATATTACCCTCGTTCCAAACGATTGTGGATTTATATTCCCAACCAACCTTTTGTGCAATTTTTGTTAAATCAGCTCCAACTGCTCGATTGCCACCTTTGTTTTTATCTAATGGAATGTTTAAACAAAAACGGGCTTGTGTTTTGCTCCATTGATAACAATTTGATAGCCACCGTTCTGAAAATTCAAGATATTGCTCGTAACTTAATTCGTCATCATTTGAATTGTATTCTATCCCGACATTATACGGAGGAGAAGTTACGATTAAGTCAATAAATTCCTCTTTAAATAAGTTTTTATCAAGTACGTCGCTGTTTAAAAGTAATGTGTTTTTGTGCTTAAAATATTCGTTCATAAATCAATTTGTCACCATGAAAATATATTCTCACAAGATAAAAAGAAATATTTTATTCCGTGCAATTATGTAAATATAATTCGGTGAATGTTTTTTAATTCGCCAATAATATGACTTGCAACTCTAAAATTAATTTGTCTAATTTTTTTACTTTTTCAACAGGGTAATCGTCTTCTAAATTGCTTTCAATCAAATCTTTACGATGTTTAGATGTGTTGTTTTTACTTGAAGCCGCAATTTTATACAGCGATAGAAAATATACTTTTACATATTCGGTAAATTTATCGGCGGCAAGTCTTCTTTCCCAGTCTGTTGGCGAGACTCTTTCTCGTAATGTAACATTAACAGACAACACAGCAATGGTCTCATAATTTTTAGGATTAAAAATAACAATGTCCACATCGGGTAATCTACAACCGTTATCCTCACCGTAATCAATTGCTAAATAGCGTTTTACTCTACCAAGTTTTATTGATTTTGTTGTTATCTCTAAACGGTTAAGGGTATTACAACTAACAATATCAAGCCCCATATTTTTTACTTTGTTAGTTATGGCGTATTCAATTAGCTTTGCTAAATTCCTGCCCATAAAAATACGCCAAGAGCGTTCGTGGTTATTGCCTTTAAACTCTTTTTTATGCAGAACTTTAGCTTCTTTTAATACTTCTGGAATATGTCTGTAAGCATTTCTGCCATAAAGAGTTTTCTTTTTATCGTACAATTTTTGCAACTCGATAAATTTCATTTTTTTTATTTTTTTGTATGATTATTTTATGTGTGTTGCTATGTAGCGTTAATTTACCATTTAACATACAATCCAACATTCGCCTCAAATCGCGTGTATCTGTGTTTGTCTAATTTAATGTTTTCAGTTGTTTCATTATCTGCTGTCCATCTCTGAATTGTCCGTTTGTAATTCATACTCCTTTTACCAATGAGAAAGTTAGAGTTTAGTAAAAATCCTACAGTAGTTTCCTTGATAGTGAAAGCTTGTATGCTCATATCAAACTTTGGATAAAAAAAGGGTTGAAAAGATATTTTTGTGTTGTAAGTATAAAATAACCGTTCGTTAGATAGCTTCCTTTTGTGATAAAAAACGGCGTTTTCTTTTAAGAAAGATGAGACCCCTGCATCGAGTCTAAAGCTCATTTGAAACTTTTCTTTTTCAATGAGTTTGATTTTGGGCGATATGAAAAATCCCAAATCATGGGCTTTAAGCTGCTGAATATTTTCGTCAATTAAATAGTAGTCGGGAAAATTTTGCTTGTGAAACTGCTCAAAACCTGTGATATAGAACTTGTTAAGATGTGAGCCTAAACCTATGTCAAACATGTTGTTAATAGCATAGTGTGTGGAAATATCATAACTGTCGGGAATTATACCCCACATCAAAATCCCCTTGATGTCGGCTGACATTTTTTCAAGATAATCAAAACTAAAACCATACTTAAGGACTATACCGCTTAGGTCGTCGGGGTCTATACCCATATAGTCGAGAAAATTTAAGTTTTCTTTTTCCTGCGATTTTTCAACGTTATAACCAAAAGCACCCAAAGAACAGAAAAGCCTTTTGTTTCTCATATCAAATCCCTGAGCTGATAAACTTACACACGTCAGAGTGAGGAAAATTGCAAAAACTATCTTCATAATTCAGGCGGGTTTAATATTGTTATTACGTCAGTGTCAGCCGATAGCACCGAGTTATTATCTAAAGTGACTTGAACGTTTAATTGCAGTGTCGGGTTTTTCGCTGAAATGCTTAATACCATGACTATTGAACTATTTGCTGCTGACTGTTCCTTGTTTAACGTAGATATAGCACTGTTAACATTATGATATAGTTCAAAATTGTCTCCTCCAAATAGAATTAAATTGGTTATATCTTCGCCTGCCTTTATGTTCTCGTCAATATCGAGCAGTGTTGTAATTTTTATCTGTGCAACTTTATTAACAGGGATAAAACGTCTGTCAACAGTAAATGCCATAGCAGGTGCAAAAGATAGAGAACTTAAAGCATAGTTACTTTTGTGTGAATAATAACCTTGTGTTGTGTCCATTAGATTGAGTTTAAAGGCTACTGCACTTGCATACATCGTATCAACCATGTGACCACAAGCACGTATGCCACTATTATCGATGCCATAAATTTCGATTTTATTGAAATGCATATCAATTGTGTTGGGAGGAAAGCAACTGACAAACAGTTTGACAGAAAATCCTAATGTCAGAACAAATATTACTTTTATTAGTAAAGGCACCCTCAAATGGAATGATTTTGATTTAAATGTGTTTTTTATCATAGTCTGTACAGTATTAATTTACCATTTAACGTATAATCCTATATTCGCCTCAAATCGTGTGTATCTGCGTTTTTTCAATTTAATATCTTCACTTGTTTCATTATCTGCTGTCCATCTTTGAATTGTCCGTTTGTAATTCATACTTCTTCTGCCAATAAGGTAGTTAGAGTTTAGCAAAAATCCCACAGATGTTCCCTTGATTTTGAAAGCACGTAAGCTCATATCAAATTTTGGATTAAAAAATGGCTGATACGATATTTTTGTGTTGTAGGTGTAAACTAAGCGTTCATTGGAAAGTTTTCTTTTGTGTTGAAAACCAGTACTTTCCTTTAAGAAAGTTGCCAAACCGACATTAAAATCAAACCGCATTTTAAATCTTTCATTTTCAACGAGCTTAACTACAGGCGATAGATAAAATCCTAAATCGTGAGTTTCAAACTGCTGTACATTTTCGCTCATTAAGTGATAATCGGGGAAGTTTTGTATATGAAACTGTTCAAAACCAGTGATATATAACTTGTAAAGTTGCGAACCCAAGCCTATACTAAACATTTTATTAAGAGAATAATGGGTGGAAATATCATAACAGTTGGGAGCCAAATCCGACATCAAAACCGCTTTAA
Organism: Salinivirgaceae bacterium; assembly: GCA_035407925.1. Taxonomy (GTDB): domain Bacteria; phylum Bacteroidota; class Bacteroidia; order Bacteroidales; family Salinivirgaceae; genus JAAYQU01. The sequence continues at coordinate 2,612 of DAOOBP010000093.1, read as the reverse complement.
TGTCGAATGACATTCTTTCAAAAAAATCGAAACTAAAACCAAACTTAACAACTGCATCGTCAGGAATACCGGGGTATGTGTCTTCATAGTTAAGAAAGTCTAAGTTCTCATTCTCCGGCAACCTTTTAACGTCATAATTCAAAAAACCAAAAGAGAAAGAGACCTCTTTGTTTCTCATGTTAAAACCCTGAGCCGACAGACCGATACACCACAGAGTGAGAAAAAAAGCAATAATTATCTTCATAATCCAGTTGGGTTTAGTATTGTAATTACATCTGTATCAACAGATAGTACAATGTCATTATCTAAAGTGACTTGAAAATTTAGTTGTAGCGTTGGTCTTTTTGCTGCAACGGTTAGTATTGCGTTTATCGAACGGCTTGCACATGACTGCTTCCCATTTAATTTAGTGATAGCACTGTTAATATTTTTATATAAAAAGCCGTCTCTATCATTTTCAAATAGAAAAATATCAGTTATATCATCGCCAGCCTTTATGTCATCGTCGATATCGAGTAGTGTAGTAATTTTTATTTGCGTGACTCTATTAACAGGAATGTAACTTATGCTAATGGAGGTTGCCATGGCGGGAGCGAATGAGAGAGTTCTTAAAGCTTTGTTAGCACAATATATGCTATAGCCATGTGTTGTATCCGAGAGATTTAGCGTAAAAGCAACAGCATTTGAATACATCGTATCAACATATTTGCGATTATTAAGATATTTGTCGCTATTATCAATACCATGAACCCTGATTTTATTGAAGTTCATTTCAATAGGCTCGGAAGGATGAGGGGTACAACTGAGTATCAGTTTTATAGAAAATCCCAATGTCAGAATAACTATAACCTTTGTTAGTAGTGATGTTTTCAAGTTAGAGGAAATAGATTTTAATGTGTTCATCTTTCTCTCTTTTAGTGTTTTACAACCTCTTTGGTTTCTTGTAAAAATTTTTTATTCAACAGAATATTTGGAAATTCCCGGTTCGGCACAATGAAAAAGTCCTGTTTCGTGGAAGTAGTTTGCCATTTTTAAGGCATCCCCTTTGGAGCTTTTTGTTGCTCTTAGTTCAAACCATTTTGGCATATATGTGTCTTGCCTTATCAATTCAGTTTTTGTTTCGGCAACAATTTTCTCTAAGTCGGTAAGGTCGTTTTCGTCAATTACTTTCACAAAAAAACAGCTTCCGTAGCTATTTACGCATAAATCTCCAATTTGTTCCCAAATAGCGTTTTCGCAATTTTCAGTCTTCATTGCATAATGAGCATACGAAACAATTGCATTTTGTTCCAAATCGGCTATAAGTTTGGTAATTTGTTCGCAGGTTTGTGAAGTTTTAAGTCTTATGGGAATTTCCTTGAACTTGGAGCGTCCTTCAACGTGAATTGTGTAGTCGTAATTTTGATCAAACTCTTTCACAGTTGCAATAAAGCTTCGTATTTGGCTGTCGGAGTAGATTGTATCAATGCCAAGCAAGACGTAATTGTCTTGCATTTCGCCCAAATAATCCTGTGTTCCGTTGTAGTATTTAAAGTTTATAAAATCACAACCGTACTGGAGTGGTGTTGACTCGTTGTTTTTCTTGCAGCTTGCAAAAATTAACGAAATGGTCGTGATTGATAAAAATAAATTTTTCATGGTAGATATCTTTTGTTGTTAGACTGTAAAGGTATCATTTTTACTGTAAATCATCAAAAGGATAAGGACAATTATTTTCATTCATTAGTTTTTATTAATTTTACGGAAATATAAAACTAAAATAACGAGCCAACCAGAAGAGGAGCAGACAAAACTCAAGGGAGCATAGAAATTAAATAATTTTGGATTTATTGAACGCAGCTTGGTATTAAACCATCCAATTCATAGCAAAATTGTTTTACAATACCAAAAAACAAACTAACCAAATGAAGTTTACAACATGCAGATATTTTTCTAAATTTGTGAGTGAAAATTACATTTGAAGGTTGAATCTGCAAAACATTGAATTACAAAAAGATGCAACTGGTAGAAATTTCTTATAAGTTCAACACTTTCAACTTTCTTACAGACAGCACTTGAGCTCTCTCTACTTTCAACTTTACAAACTTTTAACTAAACTATGAAGGCATTACTTACTATCGGGTTGCTTATTTGCTCCAATGTTTTTATGACTTTTGCGTGGTACGGACACTTGAAACTCTCTGAGTATTCGTGGTTTAGCAAACTATCGTTGTTTGGGATTATTGTTTTTAGCTGGGGTATTGCTTTTTTCGAGTACTGCTTTCAGGTTCCGGCAAACAGAATTGGTTTTGTTAATAATGGCGGACCGTTCTCATTGGTACAACTAAAAGTGTTACAAGAGGTTATTACACTTGTGGTGTTTATGGTTTTTTCTTATGTGGCTTTTCAGTCGCAGATAAAACCTAATCATATCATAGGCTTTGTGCTGCTTGTGTTAGCAGTCTATTTTATTTTTAAGGGATAGTTTTTTGATGAAAATGTAAGTTTAAACGGTAAATGCGAACAAAAAATCAAAATAATTGTTTTGAGAAATACATCATAAAGAAAAAAACTATACATTTATTGCGAAAATATTTGTGTTAAAAAACAAATTCAAGAATAGTTAAATTAAA
>DAOOBP010000092.1:0-7508 GCA_035407925.1 Salinivirgaceae bacterium | reverse complement strand
TTTCACACCATCACGTTCAACGCATCATTAATTGTTTTTTTGTCATGTACTAAGATGCTCAGTTCTTCTCTTTTAACTTTTAACTCAATTAAAATAATCACTATTTTTGACAAACAATAATTTTAAGCAGTAACAAGTGATCAGAATTAACAAACAGACAGTTAACAGTTTTATCGATTTTATAAAGAGATCGAAAAACGTTGTAATTTTCACGCATACAAATCCCGATGGCGATGCAATTGGTAGTGCATTGGCTTTAGTTTCAATGTTTAAGCAGTTGAATATAAAGACAAATGTAATTATTCCCAACCGTGTTCCAGAGAATTTGAGATGGTTGCCTAACTTTGAAACAATTTGCGAAGGTATTCCCAAAATAGAGGTTGAAAAGATATTGCTATCTGCTGATATCGTTATATGTGTCGATTTTAATCAAGCCTGTCGAGTTGAGAGATATACTCAAATACTTTCCAGCTGTAATAAGCCAATTGTTCTTATTGATCATCATACTAATCCTCAGTTAAGAGCCGATATCATATTTTCGTACATTAAGGTAAGTAGCACATGTGAGCTTATTTATCACATATTCAAACATATACCAATAGTTAAAGCAAATATTGATTTTGCAACTTGCATTTATGTAGGAATAGTTACAGACACAGGAATATTTAAGTACAGCTCGAACTATATTTCTACATTTCAAACAGTTATCGAATTAATCCGTTTAGGTATTGATAAAGATGAGATTACACAGAATATTTATAATGCTGTATCGAAGAATAGTTTACGTTTATTGGGGTACTCACTAAATGAGCGCATGGTTGTTCTTGATGATTTATATACAGCATATATTTACTTAAACTCCGAAGATCTTAAGAAGTTTAATTACCAACCCGGTGATACTGAAAATTTTGTTAATTACCCGCTTTCAATCAAAAACATACACTTCACTGCACTATTTCAAGAACGGGAAAGTGATATAAAAATATCATTCCGTTCAGAAGGTGATTTTGAGGTAAATAAATTTGCTGAAGAGTACTTTAATGGAGGCGGACATAAAAATGCATCGGGTGGAAAAAGCTATAAATCATTAGATGATACAATAAATGAGTTCAAAGAGTTAGTAAAAAAACATGCGAAAGATATTATAAACTCAAAAAATAACATTTAATAAAACATAAGTCCTATTAAATGAAAATGAATACTTTAAAATATATACTTACAGTAATTTTTATTGTGACAAGCATAATTAGTTGCAGTGACAGAAACCCAAACCGTAAATTACCCATCTCTAAAAAGGAGCTTGATGAGATTCTTATCGATGCCAACAAGCTACAAATAGCCTATGATACCCAGCGAGTTGTTAGTTTTATAAGGCTAAACAAATGGGATATGAAACAAACTAAAACAGGTATTTGGTATCAAATTCTTGACTCAGGAGATGGACCTAAGATACATGAAGGCGATTTGGTTGCACTTACGTTCAGCGTTCACCTGTTAAGTGGAGAGTTATGCTACTCGAGCTCCAAAACAGGAGCTAAAACATTCAAGGTAAGTCGCGGTGGAGTTGAATCGGGCTTAGAAGAAGGTATTCTACTTTTACACGGTGGAGACAGCGCACGATTTATTATGCCACAATATATGGCACACCATCTGCTTGGAGATGGGGATAAAATACCACCTTTATCAACAATAATTTATCACTTAAGAGTTGTTGAATTAATATCAGTGAATAAGGATAAAAACTGAGTTTACTTATCTGTTAATAAACAATTCTCTGTAAATCACCAAAATAGATTTATTTTCGCTATCGAAAAGGATAAACAATCTATCCTAAATCCGATTTAGCGAAAAAAATGAGTACTTTTGTAAGTCGTAGATTGACTCTAATACCAATTGGACATCTACTCAAAAAGCGTAGTATTTTCCCTCCTATCTAAAAGCTTTAGATTTATTTGGGGGAAACTCTCTTTTATTAAGAACAAAACGAGATGGGAAAACATAATATAGAAAAGTATTCAATACCATTCAGACTATTATTACATTGGGGTAAACCATTTCACGACTGCTTATATAGTCGAGTTCACGTTTTTAATAAACCAAAAAAAATAAAACACCCTCATATTTACGCTTCAAACCATCAAAATGCGCTGATGGATGCAATTGCACTTATATTTGCAGTAAACAGAATGCAGGTGTTTTTGGCACGTAGCGATATATTCAAAAAGCCATTCATTGCTGCAATGCTCTACCAAATAAAAATATTACCTATTTTTAGAATACGGGACGGTTTTGAAAACCTGAAAAACAATGACGAGGTATTTGAAAACAGTGTTCGTGTGCTTAATTATCCCAGAACACTGTCGATGTTTGCTGAAGGAAGTCATGCTGGATATAAGCATTTAAGACCTCTTCAAAAAGGATTTGCACGGATAGCATTTCAAGCAATTGAAGATAGAGACAACAGCGGTCCTTTCTATATTGTTCCAATAGGATTAGAGTACGAACACTACGAAAAATTTGGAACCGAACAGATTGTAAACTTTGGCGAACCGTTTGAAATATCGGAATACTACGAGACTTACAAAGAATCTCCTGCTCAAGGATTAACAGATTTAAGAGACAGACTTAGCGAAGAGATTAAAAAACTGATAATACATATCGACTCTAAAAAATGGTATTACTTAATTTTGAGGCTAACCGATTGGAATAGAACAATGTTAAGAGGCAAAAACGAAAAAGCCCTAAATATATTCAAGAGTAACCAAAAGCTGGCTTCCAAATTGTCTGGACTAGAAGATGACGATAAAGGAGCCACAGAGTTAGAACAAAAATGTCAAACACTTGATAAACTATTAGTTAGAAGCAAACTTAACGTTAACGAAATTGCAACAAAGAACAATATTTTGAAAAATATATTGATATTGGCAATCTGCTTGCCGCTGTTAGTTATTAGCCTACCTGCTCTTGCGCTATTTGGATGGATTTTCTTTCTCGTTAGGGATATAGTAAACAAAAAGATAAAAGATCCACAATTTAGGACCTCAGTGCGTTTTGCTATTTACATAATTCTATCTATTTTGTTTGCATTCATTATCAGCTTATTAGCACTATTTTTAATTTCATGGAAAGCTTATCTGATATCACTTGTAGCTATAGTTGTAACATCAGTGATTGGTCTAAAAATTGTACCTTTCTACAAAAAAATTATTTTACGCCTTAAAACAGGGATTTTACATCTATTTGGACATAAAAGAACTAAAGAAATTATAAATTTACGAGACGAAATATTTGAGCAAATCATTCATATAAACCGCTAAAAATCAATACAAATGGACGCAGAACAAGTTCAGTCAATACTTGCTTTAATGCACTCCGAGATTTCTCCAGCATTAGGTTGTACCGAGCCTGCGGCTGTAGCGCTTGCATGCGGAAAAGCCCGCGAAATTTTAGGAGCGATTCCTACAAAAGGAAGAATATTTGTAAGTGGAAATATTTTTAAAAATGCTATGGGCGTTGGTATCCCTGGCACAGGATTAACTGGGCTACCTATCGCCGCCGCCTTAGGTTTAACAGGTGGCAACAGTACCGATTCATTAGAAATTCTCAAAAACGTCGATAAAAATCATCTCGAATTGGCTAATCAAATGATTGAGAATAAGGTTTTTAGTATAAAGGTAAAAGAGAATGTAGATAAATTATACATTGAAGTACAAATAGAGTCAGGTATTGACAAAGTTACAACTATAATCAGCCACAAACACACGCATTTTACATTTATCAAACGCAACAATGAAATTTTGCTCGATAATCCTCCTATTGAACAGACTGAAAAGGAACAACAAACAGTTAAAAAACACCCGCTTTCAATAGATACTATTCTCAAATTCATTGAAAATGTTAATGTTAACGATTTATCTATATTTGATAAGTCTATTGAGTTAAACTTAGCAATAGCACATGAAGGATTAAAAAACAACTACGGTTTAAGAATTGGCAAGAATATTGCTAACAACAGAAGCCGTGTTAACGGTGGAATTGAGTTTGCTCACGATTACGCACTGGTTTTAACCACAGCTGCGTGTGATGCCCGAATGGGCGGATCCGTTTTGCCTGTAATGGCGAACACAGGAAGTGGTAATCAGGGACTTACTGTCTCACTACCCATTATTGCTTATGCCGAAAAATTAGGTTTATCTCATAGTTTATTGCTAAAATCCTTAGCCTTAGGACACTTAGTATCTATTCACATGAAGGAAAAGTTAGGTTCCTTAGGCGCTTTGTGTGGCATATTGGTGGCAGCAACAGGGGCAGCGTGTGGTATTACCTATTTGCGTGGAGGCAAGCGCGAAGCGATAATAAGAGCCATTAAACACATGGCTGCAAACACCACAGGAATGTTGTGTGACGGCGCAAAACCAGGATGTACATTGAAAGTTCACTCAGGAATTAATGCTGCCATCATAGCATCTGAATTAGCATTAGACAACAGCATAGAAGCTTTAGCTGATGGCATAGTTGACGAAGATATAGAGCGTACAATAGACAATATCGCAAATATTGGTAGCTTTGGGCTCTCTTCTACAGATAAAATGATTATTGAAATAATGCAAAATAAATGCTAAAATTAAAACACTTAACATAATGCAAAAAACAAGAGGAGAATGGGTAGTTTTAAACAAACTATTGGTAGAATCCATTGATATATCACACACAAAATTACCAATAGGTAAAACTGCTTATGAAGTTATTAAAGTTATAGAGGGCAAACCTTTGTTTGTCAGCCAACACTTCAAGCGTTTACAAGAATCAACACAAAAATCTGGCATTGCATTAAATTTAACTGAAATAGAGGTTCTTAATTCGATTAAAGCTCTCGTTAATAGTAATAATATTTCCATTGGGAATATTGAAATATCTATTAGTAAAAATCATATTTTAGTTAGATTTATTCCCCACTCCTATCCTACTCCCGAAATGTATAAAGTCGGTGTACACGTTGGATTTTACTACGCTGAAAGAAATAACCCAACAGTAAAAATCAAGAACAATAGACTAAGAAATAACATCAACAAAATAATAAAAGAAAAAGGTTATTTTGAAGTGTTATTGGTATCAAAACAGGGGTATATAACAGAAGGTAGCCGAAGTAACATAATGTTTATTGACAATAACAATAAAGTTTATACAGCCCCCGACTCACACGTGCTAAAAGGAGTGACACGTCAAACAGTAATGGATATTTGCAAAAAATTGAATATTGAGGTAATAACAAAACCTATTACTAAACAGATGTTAAATGATTTTTCAGCAGCTTTTCTTACAGGAACATCACCTGGTGTAATTCCAATCAAAAGCATTGGATATAAATCTTTATCAATTGAAAATCAAACATTACAGAGCATTGTAAACGAGTTCCAGTGTGCAATTAGCAATGAACAATTAGCAATTAGCAATGAACAATAAATCAATTGAATGTCACGGTGTTGTAGAAATGTCATATTATGGTGTCTCTCTCATAAAATTGAAAGAAATTATGTTTTTTACTTTTAGTCGTTGGCTTATGGCAGTTTAGAATTAATACCTATTGAAATAATTTAAAAGATAATTTATGTTAAACGCTTTTAGAATAGGACATTATACCGATTTAAAAAATGGAACTGGCTGCACAGTTGTGCTTTGTGATGATGGTGCAACAGGTGGAGTTAGTGTTATGGGCTCTGCTCCCGCTACTCGTGAAACAGATTTATTAAAAACAGAAAAAACGGTTGATAAGATAAATGCAATTGTTTTATCAGGTGGTTCTGCTTTTGGTTTAGAAGCAAATTGCGGTGTTATGCAATACCTTCAAGAAAAAAGAATAGGGTATAACGCGGGGAGATATAGGGTGCCAATAGTTTGTGGCGCAAGTTTATATGATTTAGAATATAAAAATTTTGCTTTCCCAGATAAAGAAGCTGGATATAAAGCTTGTGTAGATGCAAAAGTTGAAAACTTCAAGAAGGGTGAAATCGGAGCAGCTACAGGTGCAACTATATCTAAAGTTTTGGGAATGGAGACTGCAAAAAAGACAGGTTTAGGCATCCAAACATATAGATTTAATCAGCTAGAGATAGCAGTTATTATGGCTGTCAATGCTTTAGGTGACATTGTGAAAGATGGTAAAATAATTGCAGGCATGCAAGATTTAGATGGGAATTTTATATCTGCTAAAAAAATTATGAGCACAGGCGGAATAAAGCCCTCAAATTCAAACACTACTATAGGTGTTATTTTAACAAATGCAATCCTCTCAAAAAAGGAAGCAAATATACTTGCCAAGCTAAGTCACGATGGTTTTGCAAAAGCTTTATCTCCTTCGCATACGATGTTTGACGGAGATGCGATGTTTGTTATGGCATCAAATGAAGTTAAGATTGATATAAATGTTTTATCTTCAATTATTCCTGATTTGACAGAGCAATCAATTCATTCTTCTGTAATAGATGTAAATAAAACAAATATTAGATAGATAAAACGATATTTGCAGTATTTTATAAAAAATAGTCCTAACAATAAGGGCTAAAGCACTTTTAACTTTTAACTTTTAACTAATAAACCTATGAAACGATTAATGAAATTACTACTCTTAACGCTTATTGGGGTGTCAACTATTAGCACACTAAAGGCTGTGCCTGCCTATCCAGGTATAATAGAGCAAACTCAATCTGATGGCACGATTTTAAACTATTATCTACTTGGAGATGAATATTTTAGCTGGGCAAGAACCACAGATGATTATACAATTAAACGCAATGCCGTTGGCGATTATGTTTATATGGTAAAAGATTTAAATGACGATTTAGTTATATCAGAAGTGATCGCACACAATCCTGAATCAAGATCGCAAGCTGAATTACTATTCTTATCGACTATAGGAACAAAAATGTTCTATAGTGAAAGCCAAATGTCAATTGTGCAGCAAGCAATTGCAATTAGAAAAGCAGAAGAGGAAAAATCAAGCAGAGCGTTTCCAACAACGGGAGACCGTAAATTAATATGCATATTAATAGGATTTACTGATAAACTTTTTGTAAAAACTCAAGCTGATTTTCAAGCTCTTTTCAATGAGGTGGGATATACAACAGGCGGAGCCACAGGCAGTGTTAAAGACTACTATTTAGAAAACTCATATAATAAATTCAACTTAACTGTTGATGTAGCAGGACCATACACAGCAAGTCAAAATATGGCTTATTATGGCGCTCCTTCTGGAAGCAGTCATGACGTTAACCCACGAGCATTAGTATCCGAAGCCATCAACTTAGCCGACCCTCATGTTAATTTTGCCGAGTATGATAACGATAATGATGGGTGGGTCGATGGAGTTTATATTATTTTCGCAGGCTATGGGCAGGAAGCAGGAGGCGGTGAAAATACGATTTGGTCACATGCTTGGAGTTTAGCGTCTCCAGTAATGAAAGACGGTGTATATATTCAAAGATACTCTTGTTCACCAGAGTTACGAGGCA
>DAOOBP010000091.1:0-7573 GCA_035407925.1 Salinivirgaceae bacterium | reverse complement strand
CGTTATTCTTTTCCATAGGATAAGCAACATAATTTATTGCTGAAATTTTTCTCATAATTTAAGCCCTTTCTTTACCTGTCTTTTAAAGGTTTTAAGCATTAAATCATAATATGATTATCCGTAATTGTACCTAAGTTTTCCATACCAAGTATCTTCGACAGCTGCAACTAGTAGTCTATCAAATAGATTCACTCCAAAATATCGTCTATTTGTTTTGTAACAAAATTCATTCAAGTAATTTTGTAAATATTCGTCTTTTGTTTGGTGGTTTATTCCAAGAAGGTTTCGCTTAGCGTTACTTATCATGGTATGAACCCACGGTAGGGCCTTGGAGGCCTCTTTCGGTGGGACTATCTTTTTTATGTGCTTTGCGCTTACCTTCTTAATCTTATTGAAACCTCGCCATCCATCGCTTTTGATTACAACCTCTGGCTTTGCATATGTTGACAAGGTATCATTCATGGTGCTGGACGATGAGTTGGGAATAACAATCATCTTAACGTACCGAAAGGCGGATGGTTTTTTGTGTTTTCTCGGTCGCCCTGGCTTCGGGTCAACCTTAGCCATAACCAGCACTGAACTTTGCTCTTGGCTACCACGACCTCGCTTTGTGGGCTCATCGGAAGATTCATCGTTGTGCGTTTTGAAGAAAGCGTTGTCCAGCTCCACAACGCCGTCCATTTCGTACTTGTCATCCCTTAGCCCCATGATGGCCCTAATTTTATGCATCATCGTCCAAATCGGCTCATAGCGTTTATGGCCCAACTGGCGCTGCACCTCAGCGGCAGATATGCCTTTCTTGGTCATAGACATGAGGTAAATCGTGTAGAGCCAGTACTGGTAAGGCAACTTGGAGGACTCCATTACCGTTCCGCTTCGCAACGTGGTTCTGTAGCCACACTTCTTGCAATCGTGAGACTTATGAGCCTTGTTCCAATAGTGAGAAGTATGTCCGCATCGTGCACAAACAATGCCTTTCTCCTCCTTAATTCTCCTGAAATGTTGAATGCAACTTTTCTCATCAGAATGCTGCTTTACAAAATCTATACAATTCATTTTCAATAAATTTTGTACAAATATAGTACTTTAGGAACATTAGCGGATAATCAAATTATATTAATTCAAAATGCTTTAGTTTTTTGTAGTGCTTTTTTTGTTGCATTTTCTCCTAACTCAATGAGTTCCTTTGCTCTGTAAAAATCAAAAGTGTTGGCAGAATCGTGCGGGATGTTAATTACCAAATCAGGTTTGTGTTTTTCAATACTCATTTTTGCAATTCTATGTATCATTGCCGATGTCGTACTGCTTAAAAGGGAGTAATATCCTTTGCTGCTCTTGTCTCCCGTTGAAATTAAGGTTAATAAGGGGTTTATCAACCTGTTTAAATATCCATTGTCAGTATTTTTTTCTTTTGGAATATCAACCTTTTTCTCACTATATAGATTCACTACTATCAGTATATCACCATTTTTTCGGAGTACATGTTCAATGGGAATTGGATTCAGAACGCCACCGTCAACAAGAATGGTATCAGTGTATTTTACCGGCGTAAAAACTGCCGGGATTGCAACGGATGCCCTGGCTGCTTCATAAAAACTTCCTTTTGTAAAAACCACTTCTTTTTCATGGAGTATATCAGTAGCAACGGCAGCAAAGGCGATGGGCATATCTTCAATATTCATATCGGGGATAAAAGTCTTCATTTTGTCAAAAACGCGTTCGCCCTTCAGCAAGCCATTAGAGGCAAGCGTAAAATCCATAAAGCCCCAGACATCCCTTTTGTTAAAGGAGCTTACCCAATGGGTATATTCATGTAATTTTCCCATGGCATAAAGACCTCCAATAACAGAACCGATTGAAGAGCCTGAAACCGAAGATATTTGAAACCCCTGTTTACATAGCTCATTGATAACCCCGATATGGGCAAGCCCCCTTGAGCCACCGCTTGATAGTACTAATGCCACATTCCGTTTCATGTTCTATACTTTTAGTTCATGTGAAAAATTTTCAGGATATTTTGCGCAAACATCAGAGTACAATTCAGCAATCTCTTTTCTAACTATACTAATATCTGTTGGATTGCAAATCACTTTTTTAATTCCGATTTCTTTCTTCCTATAATCAATGTATCCAACAATAATTGGAACATTTGCTCTATTTGCCATATAGTAATATCCTTTTTTCCAACGTGTGACTTTCGCCAAATGTCCTTCCGGCGATAACACTATATGCAGCTCTGTGCTGTTGTTAAATAATCCGGCTACATAATCAATATATTCTTTTGTGTTATCTACTGGAATTGAACCAAAAATTTGGAAAAAGTATTTCAATGGAAATTTGAAAAACTCTTTTTTTGAAAGAAATTTGTAATTTATGCCTAATTGCATCAGGTAAAGCTTTCCATAAAAGCCATCCCAGTAACTCGTGTGGGGAGCAAATATTACAACCGATTTTTTAAGAACAGGAAATTCACCTTTAATTTTCCATCCTAAAATATTTGTGAGAATATATCCTGATAGCGTTCTCATTTATCTGTTTATAATTTTTTAAGTAAAACAGCCCCACTTGAATACCCACCTCCAAAAACAGAAATTACAATCAAATCGTTTGGTTTAAAATTTCTCATATTTTGGGATAGCACGATTGGTGTACTTGCTGAACCGGTATTGCCGAATTGTTCAATATTTGTAAGAATTTGTGCTGTGTTTAATTTTAATTTTTTCGCAACAAAATCTGTAATTCTGGCATTTGCCTGATGAGGGATGAAATAATTCAACTGATTGACAGAAATATCGTTTTTGCGTAATATTTGTTCTGTTTCCTGTATCATATAAGTACACGCATATTGAAAAACGTCTTTTCCAAAAGGCATTTTTATACCTCCATTACCAGGTCTTAGGTATACGCCTTCTATACTTTTGCCAATGTTGCCTAATCCTGTGGTATTAATATCAATTACTTCTACATCTTCATTAGAATGTCTTTCATTGGATAAAACCACTGCTGCTGCACCATCGCCCCACAAAAAACCCGATTTTTCATCTGAATAGTCATTATAAACACTATTGTTTTCTGAAACAATAATTAAAGCGTTACTTGCTTTTTTATTTACAAAATAGCAATCAACTATTTCAAGTGCATTTATAAATGAAGAACATGCAGAATCAACAGTAAAACATTTAGCGTTAGCAATATTGAATTGATTTTGTACTGCATGAGCCAAAGTACCTACTGTATCGTAAGGTGTGTATGTTGCACCGATTATTAAATCAATTTCATTTAAGGATAGAGGCGATTCGAAAAGAACCTTTTTAACGGCTTCAATCGCCATTGAATTTGTATTTTCTTCGGGGCGAGTTCTTCGTCTTTGCTTAATACCGCATTTGGAAATAATGACTTCATCTGAAATATCGTAATTGTCTGTAAAAAAATCATTTGGAACAATTATTTCCGGGATGTATGAGTTTATATAGTTGATTATCATGTTATGAAGCTATTTTGGTGTTTGTATAGCTATTGTTTTAACTTCCTTACTGTAAAATCATCATCTGTCAACCCCGTGTCGTATTTTACATCCGACATTTGCATTTTGGTTTTATGGTTTTTCTTCAAGTCGGTCATTTCTATTTCCGAAGCATTCCAATAATCACCTATTTTTTTGAAAGTATATTTTGCTACTTTTACTTTTGTATTGCCTTTGTCGTAATACTCCATTAATTCAGGATAATAATCTGTTTTATTCACATGTACAATTACTTTTGAATAATCCGATTTACCACCGACAGGAGTTAATTCCAATACATATACATTGCCTTCAGTTTTCACTAATTTTGGGGTGTACTTTACCGAGAATAGCACAGATTCCATATCGTCATAAGAAAAATCGGTGCCTGCAAAGTTTTGATTTTTAGCACTGGTTGCAATTCGTCTTTCTTTACCAAATGCGGGTAAATACAAATACATTACATCATTAGGCAATGACAACACAGCAATGCCAGATTGCGAAGCAGGAGCAGTAAAACGAAATATTCGTTTATCGGTTCCTTTTTGCTGTATGGTTGCTTCACGAATTTCCTGTTTCCCATTTTTGTCAATAAGAATGATTTTATTCTTACCAGTCATGTCTTTGGGAGAATACATAACATCGTCCATTTTTTTTAAAATGGTACTTGCGTCTTGTGCATTGGCTGAAAAAACGCTTCCAGCTACGATGATGGCGGTCATTACCGCTGTTTGAATTCTTGATTTCATACTTTTTATTTTTAATTGTTAATGATTATTTGCTATTATTTTACGTTTTCGGTTCACAAGGATTAAAATAACCGGTAATAGCGTTAAAGCGCCAAATCCGGAGCCAATCATGCTTATGGCAACCAGTAAGCCGAAATTTTGCAAGGGTACGATTTGTGAAAAAAGAAGCACTAAAAATCCTGCTGATACCGATATAACATTGATAATTACAGCTTTTCCACTAAGCAATATGGTTTCTTTTATAGCTTTTTCAGCATCTCCGTGGCTTATCAAATGCTTATTGAAACCAGTAATTACATGGATAGAATAATCGATGCCAATACCCAAAGCAATACTGGCCACAAGTACGGTAGCAATATCAAGGGGGATACCGGTTATACCCATAAACCCGAATAACACAATAATAGTGGCAACAACGGGTATGGCGGCAAAAATCCCTTTTGTACCGGAACGTAAAATCAAGCCCACAATAAGTACAACCATAATAATGGCTATCAACAAACTGTTATACTGGCTATTTATCAAACTACTGTTGAGCTTAACATACACAGAAGGCATCCCGGTCAATTCAATTTTACAATGTTCGTTTGGGTTATCCTCGATGAACCGGTTCATTTTTGCAGTAAACACCTCAAGTTCTTTACTGTCAACCGATGCAAATTTCGATTGGATAATTCCTTTGGTTAGGTCATTGTTCACTAGTTGGGGCATAACCTCCTGCCCATCGAGCAGAAACCATAATTGTTCAATTTTTGCCTTGTCATCGGGAATTTTTTTACCCTCGCCCATGGCATCGTTCATTTGTTCAATCAAGTCTGCTACCGACTGTGTTATTTCAATATTTGGGTCTTCCTTCATGAAATGTTCGGTACTAATCATCATCTTCAGCACCTCTGGACTTTGCATATCTCCTTCAAAAACAACAAATACCGGTAACGAGCCACCAAATTTTTTCTGCATAACATCCTCTGCAACCCTTGTAGGATTATCTTTTTTAAAATAATCGGCCATGTTAACGCTGGTTTTTATCAATGTTATGCCACCAATGCATAACATTAGCAGTACTCCCCAACCTGTAAGTGTGTATTTGGGATGTTTTAACAGAAAATTTACTAAGGGCAGCAAAATTTTGTGGGTTAATATGGTTTGCTTTTCTTTGTTTTCGATTACGTTTTTTTTGCTGTACATTGATAAACCCGATATAAGTGCGGGAACAAAAAACAAGGATAACATTAAAGCGATTAGTGTACCTACCGCAGTAAATATCCCGAAATCTTTTATCATGGTGAGGTATGCTCCAAAAACAAACGATACGAAACCTATGGCCGTGGTTACTGCTGCAAGTATTACAGGAACCGTGATATATCCAAGTGATTGAATTAATGCCTTTTTTCTGTCGGTAAGTTTATTGTGGTTTATACTATTGAGCACATGAATTGTATAAGCACTTCCTACAGCAAGCAACACAACAGGAATTATATTTGAAATAATTGTCAATTCATACCCTGTTACTGCCATTAAACCCATTGTCCATATAACGGCCAGGCCTGCTGTGAGCAACGGCAACAATACCCCTCTAAAAGATTTGAAACTCAACAATAAAATAATGGCTATTACGATGAAAACGATGGGAATAAGCCAAACCATATCCGAAATAATCAAATCGTTAATGTCGTTCATCATCATGGGGAGACCACCAAAATAAGTTGTCTCGGGCAAATCCAATGCTTCAATTTTATCCTTAATTTCTTTTGCAACAGCCTGTTTATCTCCCTCGGGGATAAGTGTAAACATTATTGCGGTTGCCGTTCCATCCTCTGAAACAACAGCTCCCCTATACATTTCTTTAGAAAAAACATAGTTTTTCAGGCTGTCTAATTGCGATTGCTCAACGGGCAAATCATATTCGTCCACCAGCTTGCCAATTTCAATACCCCATTCAGAACTTTTGATGTCGAGAATATTGGTTAAACTTGTAACGGTTGAAACGCCATTGGTATATTTTATGCTATCGGTAATTTGTTTTATATGCTGAATGACTTCTGCTTTAAAAACATCATCGGTTTCCAGAACAATCATTCCCATATCGTTTCCGCCAAACTGTGTGCCTATCTCCTTGTACAACCGGGCAGCAGGGTCGTCATCGGGCAAAGAGCTTATTATATCAGCGTTTATATGCAAGTCTTTTGCCTGATAACTAAAGAATACGGTTAAACCTACAACGGCTATAATTATAAGCCATTTAAATTTCACTATGCCATCTGCGAATCTGTTCATATTTTGTTGTTTTGAAATTATTTATACTTAAATCGTTTTATAGTCAGTTTTAGCACAAAAAAAATTATCGAGATAAACCTTTTGTGAGTATTCCAATTAAACCTTCAAAATGAGGAGAGTATTTCGCATATTTATTTTGTAGAAAAAAGGGTATCTCAAGCCCTTTTATAACCATAATGAATACGTCTAACAAAACATCAATATCTCCAATAATAGCAAATTCACCAGTCTCAACACCTTGAAGAATCAACTTTTTCAGGTTTTCTTTTTCCCATGCATCTAATTCGATTCGTAAATCATCAATGAAATGAAAATGTTCAAAAAAATCAGCCTTCAAGGTTTCATGGTAATTTGCAGCAGAATTGAGAATCTCCATTCTTTTAACGAGATATTTTTTTACCTTTTCAGAAGAATTCAAATCAGGATTGTTAACAATAAAAGACAGCTGATTTTTCAGGTTCGCCATTTCAATTGATACAACTTCTCTAAATAAATCCTCCTTGCTTGCAAAATGATAATATAAGGAACCTTTGGCTTTCCTGGCAATTTTTGCGATTTCGTCCATTGTGGTTTTGTGAAACCCAAAGCGACTGAATAACTTATTAGCAACGCCCAAAATTGATTCTTTGGTATTGTCAATACTCATGTTCTTTTTGTACTAAATTAGTTTTTCGGTACAAAGATAACTGTTTTTTTACACTTCAAATGTTTTTAACCTTTTTTTTTACAAATAACAAGAAATGTAAAACGTACCATAGTAGTAAGGGTGGGTTGGGAAGATTGCACTCTTTGGCAAATTTTGGTTTGAGGGTCGGCTGGTGCGATTTGCAAATGTGTGCAATGTGGGTAGGGTTTCTTTCTTCTTTTTGCGGGGGGAAGAAAAAAACAAAATAAATTCCGTCTAATTTGCACTGTCCTATCAAAAAGCTAAATTATTTCCTATTTCAATTCTATCGTTACCGTATCTGCTTGGTCTGTCTTTTTACACTTGTTGCCAACGTTCGGCGGTATGTGTTGTTGGCGCCGAGTCGGGGTGGCGCGTGTT
>DAOOBP010000090.1:0-7657 GCA_035407925.1 Salinivirgaceae bacterium | reverse complement strand
TAACAAACCCATTGGACAAATTAAATATGCACTAATTTAATTCCGCCAACGGGTATGAAATACAATAAAAGGCGTTGAAATCAAAAAAAAACATTGTATTATTTTGATTTTAAGAAAAAAAATATGATCTTTGTGTTCAGTAAGCATATCCATTACCTGTGAAGTAACAGACAAGATGTGCTTATGAGTAAAAAATGTATAATATTAAAGATGAGAAATTATGAGAAAAAATGCTCCTTTTCATTCTGTAAAAAATAATTTGAAAAATATATTACTCACCAATGCAGACGCTTTAATTTACCGCAAACGAATTTTTTAGAATTAAATTGTTCATTTCATTATAAACTTGATGGCGTTATGGCTAAATTTGTAAATAAAAATAATTTTGCTAAAGAGCTGGCGGAACGACTAAATTGTACAGATGTATCGGCTAAAGCTTTCATTCGTGAATATCATGACTTGATTGCGGAGAAAATACAGGAGGGTTGTGCAGTGAAAATGCAATATTTTGGTATCTTTTCTCCTTACTGTCGCACCGAGCGTCTTGGACGTAATCCGCAAACGGGCGAACAGTGTAAAATTGTGATGCGAAATACTGTTAAATTCAAACCGAGTGAATGTATTCTAAAAAAAATAAATAAGAAATGAGTTACTTATTAATTGCTGTTTTTGTTTTGGCGGTAATTATGGGGCATGTAATTATTCCCAAAATTTTGTTTATAGCTTTTAGAAAACGACTTTTTGATTCTGTTGATACACGAAAGATACATATTGGAATTGTGCCAAGATTGGGAGGGTTGTCATTTGTTCCTACACAGTGTTGCTTGATGTTTCTTTCTTTTTTTATAATTTTTAAGTTTCAATTATATATACCTCACTTAGGTTTTCTGACCTTATTGTTGCAATTTCTTTTGTTGGTGTGCGGATTGGTTCTTCTTTTTATTGTTGGTTTTGCCGATGACCTGATCGGGGTAGATTATAAACCGAAATTTATAGTGCAACTTATAGCAGCTTTGTGTTTCCCTTTTTCTGATCTTTGGATTAATAACCTGTATGGCTTTTTAGGCGTTAATCAGCTGCCGGAATGGATAGGAATGCCCTTAACTGTCTTGGTTGTTGTCTATATTATTAATTCAGTTAATTTAATAGACGGTTTAGATGGTTTATGCTCAGGGATAATTCTGCTGGCATGTTTAACTTTAGGAGGGCTGTTTGCCTATTATGCAATTTGGTTGCATGCTTTCTTTGCATTTATAACGGCGGGTGTGCTTCTTTCTTTTTTTTATTACAACGTTTTTGGCAGGTCAAAAGGTCGGCATCGTATCTTTATGGGAGACACAGGGAGCTTGACACTTGGATATTCTGTTGCGTTCTTAGTGATTAGTTATGCGATGTATAATCCAGATATTAAACCCTACTCTGAGAATACAATTGTTATTGCTTTCATTCCGTTGGCAATTCCAATGTTAGATGTGTTAAGAGTTCTATTGATTCGTTTGCGGGCGCATAAACAACTTTTTTCGCCGGACAAAAATCATTTGCATCATCGGCTATTGAGGTTGGGATTTACTTATCGTTTTACGATGATTTTTATGTTGTTGATGGCTGTTTTCTTTAGTTTTTTAAACATAGTATTATTGAAACAAATCAATATAAATATACTCGTTTTGGTGGATTTTTTGGTATGGGGATTATTTCAAATGAGCTTTAATCTTATTGAAAGAAAACAAGTGAATAATAAAGAAAACAAGTGATAATATGATGAAAGTTTGTGTTATAGGTGGATCGGGCTTTGTTGGAACCCGCTTGATTGATTTGTTGAAGGGATTGCCAGATGTTGAAGTCTTAAATCTTGATAAGAAGAATAGCGATAGGTTCCCGCAGATGACTAAGACTGTTGACATTCTTGATTTGGATAGTTTGTCGATGTTAATGGCCGGTTCTGATGTCATTGTGCTATTAGCAGCTGAACATAAGGATAATGTTTCTCCTGTTTCATTGTATTACGATGTTAATGTGAGTGGAACGCGGAATACATTGATTGCCATGGAACGGAACGGAATAAAAAGATTAATTTTTACGAGCTCTGTAGCAGTATATGGATTGAATAAGCATAATGCTTCTGAAAAAAGCCATGCTGATCCGTTCAACGATTATGGCAAGAGTAAATGGCAGGCTGAAACAATACTCAAATCTTGGTACGAAGCGCATCTTGATTGGAATATCAATATTGTTCGCCCTACGGTTATTTTTGGCGAGGGAAACAGAGGCAATGTTTATAATTTATTGCACCAAATTGCTTCCGGTAAATTTATGATGATTGGTCGTGGCGATAATCGAAAATCAATGGCATATGTAGGTAATGTTGCATCATTTTTATTTTTCCAAATAGCATATGTAAAATCAGGCTATAATGTTTTTAATTATGTTGATAAGCCTGATTTAACAATGAATGAATTGGTTGATCAGGTCAGTGTTGTTTTAAAGAAACAATTACCTAAATCACACTTCCCTTATTGGCTGGGAATGTGTGGCGGTTATTGTTTTGATGTGCTAAGTATGTTAACCAAAAGAAAAATGACTATAAGCTCGGTTCGCGTGAAGAAGTTTTGTGCTGTAACCCAGTTTGATGCTACTAAAGCAATGTCTTCAGGTTTTAAACCTATCTTTACACTTGAAGAAGGCTTGTCGAATACATTGATTTATGAGTTTGAAATGAGACAAAATTAATGATATATAAAAGAGCAAATGTCGGCAGTAGATAATACCCGAATTATAAAAAATACCATACTACTTTATTTCCGCATGTTCTTTACTATGGGAATAAGCTTGTATACATCTCGTATTGTATTGGGGGCTTTGGGTATTGAGGATTTTGGTATATACAATGTTGTAGGGGGAGTGGTTGCTGTTTTTGGTTTTATCAATGTAGCGATGTCTTCTTCTACTGCACGATTCCTTACTTTTGAATTAGGGCGTAATGATGCTATCAGACTAAAAAAAGTTTTTAGCATAAGTCTTATCTTACACTTATTTATAGCATTGCTGGTTGCATTATTTGCCGAATTATTGGGAGAGTGGTTCTTAGAAACACAGATGCAAATACCTGTAAGTAGGTTGCAAGCGGCCAAATGGGTTTTTCATTGTTCTGTTTTTGCCACTTGTTGTTCAATTGTCGTTGTGCCTTATATGGCAGCTATTGTTGCACACGAAAAATTTGGTACGTTTGCTTATCTGACAATTTTGGATGTTGTATTGAAATTGTTGATTGTGTATTTTTTATTGTGTTTTTCTTTTGATAAATTGAAAATGTATGCCTTGTTACTGTTAGTTGCTCAGTTAATAGTGCAGGGTGGATATGTTATTTATGGTTACCATAAATTTCATGAAGCGAGAGGGCTTTGGGTTTGGGAGCGGCAATTATTTAAAGAAATGTCTGGATTTGCAGGCTGGAGTTTGTTTGGCGATTTATCTTTTATAGCTTTTACTCAGGGAATAAATATTCTGTTGAATATTTTTTTTGGGCCTGTTGTCAATGCGGCTCGTGGAATTGCCGTGCAAGTTCAAAGTGCGGTAAATTCATTTTCAACAAATTTTCAGACTGCTTTAAATCCACAGATTACAAAAACATACGCTGCCGGTGATATAAACCAAATGCATAAATTGATTTATGCAAGTTCAAAATATTCGTTTTTTTTATTATTTTTTCTCTCTTTACCTATTTTAATAGAGACACCTCAAATTATTTTTTGGTGGTTGAATAAGGTCCCTGAGCATACAGTGAACTTTGTTCGTATTATTCTTTGTATTACACTAATTGATGGCATTGCAAACCCTTTGATTATTTCTGCAAAGGCAACTGGTAAGATTAGGCTGTATCAAATGGTTGTTGGGAGTCTATTGTTGTTGATTCTTCCGTTTTCTTACTTAGCACTCAAATTAAACGTAAATGCAGAAGGAGTTTTTATTGTACATTTTATAATAGCTCTTTTAGCTCAAATAGCAAGAATCTGGATTCTTAAATCTCTGATATATTTATCTGTTAGGGACTATTTTCATCAGGTGGTAATGCGTATTGTTTTAGTGGCTTTTGCTGCATGTTTGCTTCCGTGTTTTCTTTCGTATTATCTTCCATCGGGAAGTTTTTATACATTGATGATTTGTGCCACAAGTCTTTTTAGTAGTGCTTTTGTTATTTATTTTATCGGTCTTGGATCTGCTGAAAGATTGTTCGTAAATCAAAAGATACAGGCTGTCACAAATAAAATGAAACGATGATTATACTCGAAGATAAAAAGAATTGTTGTGGCTGCGGTGCCTGTGTTCAGGTTTGTCCCAAGCACTGTGTTTCATTGTTTGAAGATGATGAAGGCTTTTTATATCCTCAGACACAAGTTGATATTTGTGTAAATTGTCATTTGTGTGAGCAGGTATGCCCTGTTTTGGAGACAAGGAAGGGAACCGCTCCCTTGCACACTTATGCGGTAAAAAACAGAAATGATGATATTCGTTTGAAGAGTTCATCAGGCGGTGTTTTTACATTGTTGGCAGAGAAGGTATTGCAGCAATCAGGTATTGTTTTTGGTGCTCGCTTTGATGAAAATTGGGAAGTGGTACATGACTATACAGATTCTGTGGAAGGCTTGTCTTTATTTAGAGGTTCTAAATATGTGCAAAGTCGCATGGGTAATTCATATGTAAAGGCAAAATCCTTTTTAAAAGAAGGGCGCATGGTTCTGTTTTCTGGAACACCATGTCAGATTGCTGGCTTGAAAATATTTTTAAAAAAAGAATATGCTAATTTATTGACAGTTGATTTTTTATGTCATGGGGTACCCGCACCGAAAGTCTGGAGAATGTATTTAGCTGAAACCCGATTACGATATGCTGTTGATAATCGTACTCAAATCAGGGAAGTTAATTTTCGTCTAAAGAAAACAGGATGGAAAAATTTCAGTATCGGTATTGATTTTTATTCCGGATTATATGTTTCAGTCTTTAGGAAAGACTTATTTATGCAGGCATTTCTTGCTGATTTAATACTTCGCCCTTCTTGTTATGATTGTTCTTTTAAACGAGGAAAGTCAGGTAGTGACATCACTATAGGTGATTATTGGAATGTTGACGCTATTTTACCGACCTTTGATGATGATAAAGGAGTGAGTCTAGTATTAGTCAACACAGAAAAGGGGGAAATAGAGAAGAATACTTTTTTGCATTATGCAGATTGCTTAGAGACAGGATTGAAACCTGAAGCAATGTGTTACAATGGAGGTTTCAAAGAAAAAATAGAAATACCATTGAACCGAAAACTGTTTTTTTCGGATTTGGAACATAGTATTTATGTGAGTCCATTAATGGAAAAATATTGTAAACAAGCTTCTGGCTTTTTTTTCAGAATAAAATGTTTAGCTAGAAAAATAAGAAATAAAATATGAGAATAGGTGTTCTTACATTACCACTTCATCTTAATTATGGAGGAATCCTTCAGGCTTTTGCGCTTCAAAAAGTGTTGATGAGTATGGGAGGTGAAGTTTTTCTAATTGACACTGTATGGTGGGAAAAGCGTCTCCCTTTTTATAAATTAACTTTTTGGAAATTCCACCATCGTTCTAAAAATACACGTTCTTTTATAAAGAAGAATATTAAAACTATTGAAGTTACTGATTATAATAAGCTGAAAAGAATAGCACCCGATGCTCTTGTGGTTGGTAGCGATCAGGTGTGGCGCCCGATGTATTTTGGTGATGTGAAAGATGCATTCTTGAACTTTGCTTCTGATTGGCCTATAAAGAGAGTGGCTTATGCAGCTTCGTTTGGAACTGATGAATGGGAGTATTCCGATGAACAGACCCGGAAATGTGCCGAATTGATAAAACAGTTTGATGCTGTGTCCGTGAGAGAGGAAGAAGCACGTTGGTTATGCCGGGAGCATTTTCATCAGGATACTAAGGTAATGTTGGACCCCACTTTATTATTAACGGCATCTGATTATAGACACCTGATAAAGAAAAGTAAAGATGTGGTTATAACTAAATCGTCATTATGTGTGTATTTCTTAGATGAGACGGAAGATAAAAATAGATTAGTTTATTATGTGGCAGAAGAAAATAAGAAACTTCCGGTAGTGAGACTGTCGTCTCCTTCGGGTGGTTCATTTTGGCAAGTACAACCATCGGTTGAGCATTGGATACAATCTATTGCCGATTCACGGATGGTTGTAACGGACTCTTTTCATGCATGCGTTTTTTCTATTTTATTTCATAAACCTTTCATTGTTTATGGAAACAGATTGCGTGGAATGGCGCGTTTTAATACTTTGTTAAATCTGTTTGGTTTGCAGAATCTACTCCTTTTGTCCTCATCAGAATTTACGTCTGCTAAATGCTCTTCAATAGACTGGGAAAAGATTGAAATATGTCTTGAGATGAAGCGGGCTGAGTCTATCAATTTCCTGAAGTCAGCTTTGTATGATTCAAGAGGTAACGAGTAATATATATTTAGATGTAAAAAGCAATAATTATGAGCAATTGTGATAAAAGTATTGATAAAAAGGCATATCGGGATTGTGATAAAATAGCTTATCCTTCTCGTTTTTCTAAAATTGCTATTATAGATGCGCTTTTATGTTCGGAGGAGCATTTTATACGCTGTTATTTAAGGGCATTGCGATTGGAAGAATATTATACTTTTTATTCACCTAATAAATGGTTAAAATACTATTATAAAAGGAAGAAAAATCTGTTGGGATGTAAGTTAGGCTTTTTTATTGCAGCCGGATGCTTTGGTAAGGGATTAAAAATATATCATTATGGTTCGATCATTGTAAATCCTAAAGCGAGAATAGGAAAGAACTGTACGATACATGGGAATTGCTGCATAGGAAGCAAGGGCACACTTCCCGACGACTCCCCCGTCATTGGAGATCATGTAGACATTGGGCAAAATGCGCAAATTCTGGGTGGAATCACCATTGCAGATGGAGTGAAGATCGGAGCCGGTGCTGTCGTGACAAAATCTATTACGGAGCCGAATGTGACAGTTGTGGGGATACCGGGGAAGATTATATAAAAAAGTAGTATATTCTATAACTTAAAATTCACAGAATGATCAAAGTTCTACATATTGTCACAAGAGTTGACACAGGAGGGATTAGTAGTATGATCTATAACTATTACTCTCATTTAAATACCAAAGATATCCACTTTGATATCGTCGCCATAGATACTGGAGTAAAACAAGGATACCATGAAAAATTCGAAAGCCTGGGTATGAGGGTATTCTATATGCCAGAGAAAATTCTTCCTAGATTATTATTCTTAATAGCATTAATAAGAAAAGAAAGATATAATGTTGTACATTCTCATATTGAACTTCAATCAGCTGTTTATCTACTGATTGCAAAAATTTGCGGAGTAAAAACTCGGGTTGCACATACGCATCTATCAAGTGAAAGCAAAGGATTCAAGAATTCATTTTTACGGTATTTACTTAACAAAGTAGTAACAAAAAGGCTTGGAGCCAGCGACTTATCAATAAGGGCCGCATTCGGAACAAAATATGAAACAAAAGCGACTGTTCTCAATAATGCAATTGACGTACAGCAGTTTTCATTTGACCCCAACATCAGAACTAAATATAGAAACCAATTAAACAT
>DAOOBP010000089.1:0-7754 GCA_035407925.1 Salinivirgaceae bacterium | reverse complement strand
TAAAAATGTGACAATTATATGTTTTCTATTACCTAAATTTTCAGGGTTTGGGTTTGATCAAAGTGACCGCTGAGTTCATATTTCTGTGGTTAATAAATTGAAAAAACAGAAAAACAATAATACGATTTATTAAAATTCCGCAAACAAGCTCTATTACAAAGAAATTCATTAATTTCGCAAACGTAACATTTCAAAACAATGGCATTACCTTTCAAACAACGGTTTGGAAAATTCCTTGCTAAATTATTTGGTTGGAAACTGATAGGAAGTGCGCCTAAAGAGCAAAATTTTATTATGGCAGTGCTTCCACACACAAGCTATTTGGATTTTTTGGTTGGAAAAATGTTCAATTTATATTTAGGCTTTCCAATACATTTTTTAATAAAAAAAGAGGCATTTTTTTTCCCTCTCGGATGCATTTTAAAAGCTGTCGGAGGCGTCCCAATAAACAGAAAAAAACCTGGAACAACAATGGTACAAATAATTGACCGCTTCCAAAATAGCAAACAATTTGTTTTAGTAATCGCCCCAGAAGGAACTAGGAAAAAGGTAACCAAATGGAAACCAGGATTTTGGTATTTTGCAACAAAAGCAAATGTACCTATTGTACCAATTGGACTGAACTACAAAACCAAAACATGCTACATAGATAAAGCAATGTACATGACAGGTAACCAAGAAGATGACTTTGCAAAATTAAAAAGCGCCTACAGTTCACTTGATCTCCACGCAAAACACCCCGAAAAAACCGCATTTTAAAATATTTTGTAGATACGGAGCATGCTTCGCCTCTACAAAACATTGACTTTCAGCCAACTAATTGTTCATTGCTAATTGCACACTTCGACACTTCGGCTACGCTCAGTACACCGCTCCGCTCAGTGCACCGCATTGTTAATTGCTTTTAGTTTCTAGTAAATACGGCAAAAACATCCTCCTCAATACCAGCTACCGTATTAACTATATGATAATTAAGATTTACCTTTTTAAAATCGGGCTGAATTTGACCCGAACCTCTAATATAATAATTGTCAACTACTTGAGGAGTAATAGTAATTGTCAAGTTTTCAACTTCAATTAAAGTTTCATTGTGATTGCCAGAACGATATAGATTCGAAACAACATAAACGCTATCAAAAGCTTCGTGACTTCTGATGCTCAAATTATAACGTCTGTACGGAGTCAAATCTCCGTACTCTTCAACCGACCACACACCACAAATGCCGTAATATTCATTATCATTTTTACAACTTAGAAACGATAAAGAAGATATTAATAGTAAGACAATTATTTTTTTCATTATATTAGCTTTATCAAAATCAATCTACTATGAGCAAAAATACACAATTTTTCGATGAATCTGTTTTTTAACTACTTTTTTCTTTGATTAATTCTCGTATTATGTGGAAATTAATCAACAAAAGGTCTTCAAAACATTGCATAATGTGTTTCACTACTAAAGATTATCTGACTAATACCGATATATGATTAAGTCAAATAGATTTTTATTTTTTTTATCGGTAAATAGTGACTATTTTTAAAGGAAAAAGAGTACCAATCATAATAAAACCAAATTTATACGTTATAGATTAATCGCTTATCAAAAGTATGTTTCGAAATATAATTATTGGATTTTTGATGATTTTAATAATTTGTGGTTTTAAAACTTATTCTCAAGAGGTTTCAAGTTTAAAAATCGCGTCAGATAGCTTATATGATGCTTTTTATAACATTCGAAATATCAACGACTTTGACAAAAGAATAGAATTATCGCAGAAAGTGGAAACAATACTCGACACATTGCTACTTGTTGAAGAATCATTTAACTATCCTTTTGACACATTGAAAAACATGATAACATGCTTATATTCAGACGATAAGACATGTCGCATAATTAATTGGAATATTCCACGTCGAGATGCTTCATATATTTATTTTTGCTATATCCAACACTATGATAAAGAGAACAATAAATTAACTACGACAAAACTAACCGATTGCCACGACAATATAGAGAAAGCCGAACATTCAATATTAAAACATGATAATTGGTATGGCACTCTATATTACGAAATTGTACCAACTTTAGTCGATAAGAAAGAGATTGTTTATGTGTTGCTTGGCTGGGAAGGATACTCACTGTACGCAACTAAAAAAATTATTGATGTAATGCGTTTTAAAAATGGGAAACCCTATTTTGGTTACGAAATATTTCAAACCCCCTCGGGCAAAAAAAGCCGAGTTATATTTACCTATAATTATAGAGCTAAAATGAAATTAGGCTGGGACAAAAATATTGGAATGATTGTTTTTGATAAATTAGAACGGATCCCTACCATGCCTCCAAATGTAGAAGGTAATATGGCTCCGACAATGCTTTATGACGGTCTAAAATGGGAAGATAACGTTTGGAAATATAAATCAAATATAGATATTAAGCCTAACAAAAAAAGAAGGTCTAAAACAAAGCCATATCCTTATAAGTAGTTATATGATAGGAAGAAATACAATATTTTTTATCGATTCTGACAATGATTACCGTCAAGAACTAATTTCGCGTTTTGCTACATCAATCGAAGATTTTAAATTATGCGGAGTTAAAAACCTCGATGAGATGGAAATTTTGATCGGTAAAGGTTTTTTGAAAAAAAATAAGAATTTTTTAGTAATATCCGACCAACAATTTAATAGTAATGGACACTCTTTGTTAAATATTGTAACTACATATTCTAAACCCAAGTCAGTTCTTAAAATAATTGTTTATTCTTCAAATAACGAAGAGATAAAACACAAGTCTAAAGAGTTATCAAAGTTTAAGAAGCTGAAAATTATTGAACGAAACGATTTTGGCTTTTATAGAATTCAAAATATCATCCGCAATAGCGTAAACCACTCCGACTACAAGCGTGAGTTAGTAGGGTTTGTCGTAAGTTTTCTAATTTTCACAATACTTGTAACTTGGTATTGCCTAATATAAATTGAGTTAAAAGCGGTGCACTGAACGTAGTCGAAGTGTTGAAAGTTGAAAGGCAGTTTACTGAGCGTGGTATTTCGATAGGCTAAATAACCATCGAATTGTAGAAGTTAATAGATTATAAAGCTAAAAGCAATTACCGTATAATATACTGAAAATCAAACCACTGTAGAGATATCATGTTATGGTGTCTCTACCTGTGAGTTTATTAAGTCCTGTTATATTTTTTGTATCAGAATATCTTTCAACTATCCTTTTGCTACCTTTAATACTTTTCATCAACCAAGTTAACATAACCTCATCTTTCTCAGTATCACTAAGTTTCCAATCAATACCTAAATTTCTGATTTGCATAGAAAAGTACTGCAATATTATAGCTGCCGAAACCGATATATTTAAACTCTCAGTAAAACCGTACATCGGAATTTTCACAAACTCGTCTGCACTATCTAAAGCGCTTTGACTCAATCCGTTTAGCTCCGAACCGAACATCAACACAAAAGGTCCTTTTTGTATATCAAGTTCAAACATCTGACAATCATCAATATGCGGAGTTGTAGCAACTATCCTATAACCTTTACTTCTTAATACACTTAAACTATCTTCAAGAGGAGTATCGCCACCGTATCTACTTATACTTAACCACTTATCTGAGCCCATTGTAATCTCTTTATCGGGAATAAACTCGGTACGCTTTTCAACAACATGGATATCTTGAATTCCAAAACAGTCACAACTTCGCAGCACAGCACTCGCATTGTGCGGTTGGTAAACGTCCTCCAACAAAACAGAAATATATCGTGTACGATTATTTAACACACTTAAAAACGTTTGCACTCTCTCTTGAACTACAAAATCTTTTAAATATTCAACTAAATTGCTTGTTTTCATATACTTACAGCTTATTAGTTGGAAAAAATATATCTATATAATAAATTTCATATGCCAAATCACAATATTAATACAAATTGATGTAAAAAAATAAGCAACTAATATTTTGTTTGAGCCAAATATCGCTGTAATGTTTGTTTCAGAGCTATTTTTATTATTTTTGTAAGAACTTGTACAACCCGATAATCATAGAGTATTTAACTTAAAATCAAGACGTTATGTCAAACAACTCTCAAACAAAAAAAACAACCATATGTTCAGTTTCGGCTTTACCTCTACGTAGAGAGCCTTCAGAGCAATCTGAAATGGTCTCGCAAATACTTTACGGGGAAGAGGTTGAAATATTATCAGTAAAAGACAACTGGCTTAATATAAAGCTTTTATACGATGATTATGAGGGTTGGGTTGATAAAAAATGTATTGAAGAGTTGTCTGTAAGAGCCAACGACACAAAATTTATCTCTGACAGACTTTTTGAAAAACACACCATTAATAATAAGCTTGTGTGGCTTCCTGCTGGAGCAGAATATTATATTGAAAAAGAACGAGTAAAAACGGAAACTAAACAGCCTACAAATCAGAGCATTATAAAAACTGCTGAAATGTTTTTAGGCGTTCCTTACTTGTGGGGAGGTCGCTCTGCGTTTGGTTGCGATTGCTCGGGATTTGTTCAAACCGTATTCAAAATCAACAATATAAAGCTCCCTCGTGATGCATATATGCAAGTTGAATATGGAGATATTATTGACTTTTTTGATATGATAAAACCCGCCGATTTGGTTTTCTTTGGCGACATTGAAAAAATAACTCACGTTGGCATTGCCTTAGAAGGCAATAAAATCATACACTCATCGGGCTGCGTTAGAATCGACTCTTTAAATCATCAAGGTATTTATAATCACGATACGAAGAGCTACACACACCATCTACGAATAATAAAACGATTGAATATCTAATTACACATGTCTTTTATATACCAATACCCCCGACCAGCAGTCACCGCTGATATTGTTTTGATTGACAAAAATGATAGCGAACTCCATGTCTTGCTTATCCAAAGAAAAAACCCTCCTTATCAAGACCAGTGGGCATTTCCCGGTGGCTTTATGGAAATGGACGAAACACTTATTGAAACCGCACAGCGCGAACTATTCGAAGAAACAGGCGTAAAAAATGTTGAATTAACACAATTCAAAACCTACGATGCAATTGACCGCGACCCCCGTCACAGAACAATTTCTACAGTATTTATTGGATATTGTAACAAAAACAGCCTTGTTTCTGCAGGAGACGATGCCTTAAATGCTAAATGGTTCTCTATTAATAAAATACCTCGATTAGCCTTCGATCATGCCTTAATCTTAAAAGATATCTTGTCGTATATTTCCCAAAGCTAAATTTATTATATACTATTAAGAATGAGACTTTTATCCACTTTGGTTTTATTAACTATATTGTTTGGTTCAGCTTATCCCGGCGCTCATAAAAATTTTAAAGAACGTGTAAAAAATATAGACGACACTGAATCAGAACCTTTTATCATTGATACTGCAAATCATTGGATTGATTCCGTGTTCAACTCGCTAACCTTACGTGAGCGTATTGGACAGTTGATGATGATTAGCGCCTATTCAAACCAAGGCGCAGAACACATTAATACCATCTCGCAGCAGATAGAAAAATACAATATCGGCGGAGTAATTTTTATGAAAGGCTCTCCTGTCAGGCAAGCGCTGTTCACAAATCATATTCAGTCGATTGCAAAAACCCCACTATTAATAGCAATTGATGGTGAATGGGGATTGTCAATGAGATTAGACAGCATTAAACCTTTCCCACGTCAAATGATGTTGGGAGCTATTAACGACGAAGGGTTGATATACGACATGGGCGCTGAAATAGCCCGTCAATGTCGCCTTATGGGAATACATATAAATTTTGCACCAGTTGTCGATATAAATAACAATCCTAAAAATCCTGTGATAAACAGTCGCTCTTTTGGAGAAGACAAAAAACAGGTTTTGAGGCGAAGTTATGCTTATATGGTAGGTATGCAAGACAATGGGTTACTTGTATCAGCAAAACATTTTCCCGGACATGGCGATACCGATACCGATTCACACCATAATCTTCCTGTTCTAAACCATTCACGTAAACATCTTGAACACAATGAACTATATCCCTTCAAACACCTTATTAACTTAGGTTTAACAGGAGTCATGGTAGCGCATATGCACATAACTGCGCTAAATCCTTCTCAGGCAATTCCTGCAACTTTGTCTAAAGAAGTTATAACCGACTTATTAATAGACAAATACGGATTTAAAGGTATAATCTATACAGATGCAATGAATATGGGAGGAGTTGCAAAAAAATATAAACCTGAAGAAGCTGCACTTATGGCTCTTAAAGCAGGCAACGATATTATTTTGTTCTCGCCAGATGTTGAAAAGTCAATAAAGAGAATTGAAAAGGCAGTTAAAAAGAAAGAAATCGATGTTAAAGAAATTGACAGAAGATGTAAGAAAATATTAGGAGCAAAATTCTATGCGCACCTTAATAAATATAAACCAATTGAAACTGACAATCTTATAGACAATTTACAAACTGAAGAAACAGAATACCTTAACCACTCTATAGCTGCCGAAGCAATAACACTGTTATCTAACAATGATGACTTAATTCCCTTACAATCAGTCGAAAACGATTTATATGTTATTAATATTGAGTCCTTTGAAAGCGATAATTTTATCAGCCGAGCAAAAAATTATTCACAAATAAGTTGCAACACAATAACAAAACATACAACTGCCCCCGAAAAGCAACTTATAATTGATAAAGCGTCAACATCGACACATGTGGTTATTGCATGGCACGGAATTTCACAGTATCCAGCTAATAATTATGGTGTAAGTTCCCAAATCATTGAATTTATAAATGCTGTATCAAAAAATAGTAAAACAATATTAGTGGTATTTGGCAACCCTTATGTTTTAAATAGTATTCAAACTAAACAAATAAACTCAATTATAGTTGCTTACGAGGATAATTCTTATACGAATGATTACGCGGCGCAAACAATTTTCGGTGGTATCGAGGCAAAAGGCAAACTTCCCGTTTCGTTAGAAGAGTTCAAAGTCAATACAGGAATGACAACCCCAAAAACACGAATGGGATTTGTTCATCCAAAAACAATTGGAGCAGATATTTTAAAACTGAACGAAATAGACAATTTGATGGACAGCGCTATAAGCAATAAAATGACGCCGGGAGCTCAAATTTTATGCGCAAAAAACGGCTATGTCTTTTATAATAAAAACATTGGATACCACACTTACGATTCAACTATTGCAGTTTCTGATAACAGCATTTACGACTTAGCTTCACTTACCAAAATATTGGTCACTACACCATTATTAATGCATCTGTATGAACAGAAAAAACTAAAACTTGATATGCCACTGGGGCACTATTTGCCGTTAGAGCCGGATAAGCTCGACATTCCAATAATTGATATGCTAGCACATCAAGCAAAATTCAAACCTTGGATACCTTTTTATAGGTTAACTCTCGATGACTCATCAAATTACAAACAAGGATACTATTCAACCATTGATACGGGAAATTTTTTTATTCCCGTAGCAAAAAACCTCTTTACTATTCCCGAAATAGCTGATACCATATTCCATATACTCGACACAACCCCGTTAAATTCACAAAAGGAGTACTTGTATAGCGATATTCCATTTTATCATTTTATGCATTTAATTGAATACATTGAGAATAAAGAGATTGACGAACTTATCGATAGTCTGTTTTATAAACCACTTTCACTAAATAATTTAAAGTTTTATCCGTCAAAGCATTTTGATATAGATAGAATCGTACC
>DAOOBP010000088.1:0-7760 GCA_035407925.1 Salinivirgaceae bacterium | reverse complement strand
GCCTTAATTCGCTTATTGTCTGTGAATGTGTCTTTTCGAATGACGCACAACGGTTTGCGGCTTGGCGAAGTGCGGGACTTTTAGCACTACACTTCAATCGAAACAACAAAGTTCAAAATTAGCATAAATGTTCATACGAAGCACTGTACCCCGCATTTCGCCAAACCGCTGTTGTAGGTAGGCGGAATTATTCGTCAAGTCGTTTAGGTTGTTTTTCGCTGTTATTGTCGTATTTGTCGTGCAGTTGCAGTTTTAAAAATTTTGAAGGGAAGGAATTCTAAAAAATAATTTTTCTGTTGAGAAAAGCGAAAGCTCTTTTGCAATTTTTGGTCTGTGCGTTGGCTTGAGCGAATTGCAAATGTGCTTACGCTTGTGTGTTGTTTTTTTAAGTTTTATTTACTTTTTCTTTGTCAGTTCGGAATATCTGTTTATTTTTGTCAAAAATTGACAAGCCGTAATTTTGCAAAATGAAAGTCTTAAACTCCGAATTAGGTCAATATTTAAGGGAACTCCGAAAGGATAAAGGTCAAACTTTACACCAAGTTTCCGTAGGAACGGATATTGATTCGCCTTTATTGAGCAAGTTGGAAAGAGGCGAACGATTACCAACTGCCGAACAAATAAAAAAGTTAGCGAAACATTACAAAGTTGCCGAAACTGATTTGAAAATTAAAGCAACTGCTGAAAGAATCATCAAAGAATACGGAGTGAATGATACAACTTACGAAGCTGTCAATTTGGTAATGGAGCAAATAACACCATATATTAAGAAATGAAAAAACTGATTACAGATAATTTTGAGTTGTATTTGCAAGATGCTATACAAGGTTTGTCGGCTTTGCCTGATAACTCTTTTGATTTGGCAATTTGCGACCCTCCGTATGGTGCAGCAACTTCTGCAAAATGGAACTATGAAAGCGATAAAAAAATAAATGGTTTTGGCGGGAATTGGAAATTGAACAATGAAGAATGGGATTTACTTACAGGAAATGATATTTTTAAAAGCACTCATCAATGGCTTACTCAATTGAAAAGATTAGTAAAGCCAACTGGCTCAATTTGGATTCACGCTACTTATCACAATTCGGGTTTTGTGAATGTGCTTTGTCAGTTGTTGGGTTTAGAAATTATCAATGAAGTAACTTGGTATAAACGTAATGCGTTTCCGAATTTGTCTGCAAGACGTTTGACGGCAAGCCACGAAACTATTTTGTGGGTTCATACAGGCGGAGAAAAGCAACGCAAATACAATTTTAATTATGATGATGTAAAACGTGCAAAGTTTGAAGGCGATAATATGAAAGAAGCTGATAAACAGCTTAGAACCGTTTGGGATATTCCTAATAACAAAAGCAAAGATGAATTAAGTTTTGGAACGCACCCAACGCAAAAACCGCTTAGGGTATCAGAAAGATTACTAATGATTTCTGGAATTAAAGGCGGTAAATTGCTCGTTCCGTTTGCAGGTTCGGGAACAGAAATGATTGCAGGAATGAAATATGGAATGCAAGCCGTTGGGTTTGAAACCAACGAAGAATATTTTGAACTTGCCAAAGAAAGATTATTGTTTGAAGAAAGTAAAATTAAAAGCCAACTGTTCGTATGATGATAAAACCTAAAAATATTGTTGAGCCTGTTATTAAATGGTCGGGGAGTAAAAGATATGTTGCTCCCGAGTTGAGCCGACATATTACAAAACAAAAAAGATATATTGAGCCGTTTATTGGTGGCGGTGCAATGTTGCCTTTTCGTCAAATTTCTAATGCAGTTGCAAGTGATATAATTCCCGAATTGGTTAATCTTTGGAATCAAATAAAAAACAACCCTGAACAAGTTGCAGAAGAATACAAAAACCGTTGGGAAAGATTGCAAGATGAAGGACACGATGTTTATTATGAAGTTCGGGACAATTTCAATAAAACGAAAAATGAATTTGATTTTTTGTTTCTTACTCGCACTTGTGTAAATGGTTTGATACGTTACAATACAAATGGCGAGTTCAACAATTCAATGCACAAGAACCGTCCGGGAATAAACCCTAATAGATTAAGAGAAGTTATTTTAAAATGGAGTTATTTTATTCGTGATGTAGAGTTTTTGAATTGCGATTATCGCCAAACTTTGGTAGATACTGACGAAAACGATTTTGTGTTTCTTGACCCTCCTTACGGTGGAACAAAAGACCGCTACACCAAAACAGAATTTGACCTTGACGACTTTTACAACGAATTGGAACGATTAAATTCTGTTGGTGCAAAATGGATTTTAACTTTTGACGGAACGGCTGGAAATCGTGAATACGATTATCAGCTACCAAAAGAATTATACAAGCACAAAACCGAAATTAAAACGGGAAATTCGCCTTTTACCAAATCAATGAAAACAAGTATTGATGCGGTTTACGAATCAGTATATTTTAATTTTGAAACTGCCGTTGAATTGCGAAACAATGTCAGTAAAAATGCGGTTCAAGAATTGGCTTTTGTCTGAAAGCAAAAGATGTCCGATTGTTTCTGTTCCGTCATTTTTGAACTCAAATGCAAGAACAAAATCTAATTTTCCCTCTTGCATTTCGGTTTTCATTTCGTCCAAATTTTTGTAAACAAACGAACCTCCCGAATAAGTAACAGCATTATTTAAAGGCGATTTTTTACCTGTAAATGATTGCCAATCTTGTTTGTTGGGTTTGTATGCAGTTGGTGGAATTTTGAATAATACATTCACATATTCCGTTAGTCGCTCTCCGATATTTTCGTCCAAATCTTTCGCTTTGTTTTTGGATTCAATGACCAAAAATATTTCTTCTTTCTTAGTGTGAATTTGAATAATGTGGTCAGGTCGTTTTGCTTTGGTTGCCGAAACTCTTGGCAATGAAGTCCAACGATATTCTGTTTTGTCCGAAAAATCAAAATAGGAAATTCCGCTCCAATCTCCACCTGGCGGATTACACATTGATTCAAAAATGTTTGAACTTAACTGTCTTGAAAATAGTGTATGAATTGCTGTATCAACATCGTGTTCTCCATAATTACCACTTGGTTTGGCAGAATTGAAAACAACTTTTACATTTTTTCTTTCTAAATCTCTGTTTACAATGTTTGTCAAAACTCCGTATTCAGAAGTTGCACTATCGGCTAAAACGTAATTGCTCAAATTCAAAACGGCTTGCCAAAGTCCGTTGTCTGTTGCAAGTTTTGGCGTATTGTCTTTAAATGTTTTCCAAGTTTGTTTTCCTGCGGGACCAAAAACAATCGTCAAAATATCAATGTCGTTACCAAACAACATTCTTGCAAGTGGCACAAGTCCTCTATCGGGACGTGAATCATCGCCTCTCGGTTTGAACCCCGTAACCCAAACAATAATTAACGGTTTGTTTTTCGTTTCAATTTTGTTTGCTAATTCTTTGATGTTATCCGAGGGATAAATTTCTTTTAGAAGTGAAGCAAACTTTTTCACATTCCCATTTGCTACAAGACAAATCGGAATTTCTTTAGCACCGATTGAAAGTAAATTAAGTTCTTGTGTTTTGGTTAAAAGAGTTTTGAAAGTCTTGGTAACATTTACTTTGTCTGATGACTTTTTTCTCCAAATTTGTTTGTTCGGGTGGTTTTTAATCCATTCCGCTTTTTTCTGTCCTGATGATATTTTTAAAAACTCTTCCCATTCCAAAGTGCGAAATGTATCAACTCGTTTTCTGTCGTTGGAAAGAATTTTTACAAGTGTTGTTCCTTTCTTAATCAGAACGTCCATATCATTGTCTGTTTGACTTTGCTCAATAATTGATTTTAGCAAATTCAAACTTGCTTCCTTTCCGAAAATATGCGTAAACTTTTTGCGTAGTTCGTTAGTAATTGCAGGGTGTGCCTCATAAATTGGAACACAAACCACATTTAAAGATTTTGAAGAAGTGAGGTAAGAAAACGGCACAATCGGATTTGGAAAACGAGGTGCTTTTACTTTTCTATCTCCGTCTAATTCAACTCCTCCGATTTCGGCAAAATAGAAATAAGGAATGCCAATTTCAGCACA
Source organism: Salinivirgaceae bacterium (assembly GCA_035407925.1). Taxonomy (GTDB): domain Bacteria; phylum Bacteroidota; class Bacteroidia; order Bacteroidales; family Salinivirgaceae; genus JAAYQU01. The sequence goes on along the minus strand of DAOOBP010000088.1, from coordinate 3,731 downwards.
AGTAACGGCTCTGCCATTACGTTGCCAAGCATTATTTCCTGCTGGCAAGGCGTTACAAAATTCAATAGCAAGTAAAAGTTCTTCGGTTTTATTGTCTTTGGAAACTTTGGTAATGTATGCGTCAGTTGCTTCACGCAGAGGTGCACCGTATTTCGTGAGTTCGGTATTGAAATTTACATTCCAACGGTCGTGTCCGCCCAATAATTCAACTTCAAAAATTTCTTTGTCTTTGCTCAGAATAGAGTAGGACGGGACAATTATGTTTTTACTTTTGGCTACAACTTTTCCGTTGTAAGCAAGTGCTATCAAGGATAATGCTCTTTCACATTCAATTATGTTGTCTCCGTGTATTCTAAGTTTCATCTTCTATTTTTAAAATCCTCAAAGGTAGTTAATTTGATTGTTTTAATATATTAGTGGAAATACTTTTTGCAATTCAAGAATTACATATTCGGGCATATTGCCTTTTTCGAGAGTTATTAAGTTTTTTCTTCTCGTTTTTAGTTCTTGAATAAAAGTTGTTTGGGTTTCGGTTTCTTCGTCTAAATTTAAATCATTGATAAACTCAAATAGGTAATCTTCTAACTCTCCATTGTTTGAATAGCTTAGGTCAATTATGGATTTTTCCAACTGAAAAGAACTATATGGTTTTTCTTTTAACGAATTGAAATATTTCACAAGTTTGATTAAAGGAACAATTTGCTGATTTTCTTTTCTGTTTTTCCTCTCTAAGTCAGTTTTTAAATCTGTCGGAGAAGTTGTAATCCATTTGAGGTCTTTGTTTCTTGGTGCAGGAATTTTAAGTTGTTGTCCATTCCAAAAACTATCTTCCCAAAATGCAGGAATAAGCTCAAATCTAATGTGATTTAAGGTTACTGAAATTGTAGGGTGGTCAGGAATAACTTCTGAGCGTGGGTATATTTTATCTGCAAATTGACGAAGATGATTTAAAAATGTGTCGGGTTGGTATTCGTTAGTTTTGAAAATTATCATTACGTCCACATCAGAATATTGGTCAATAGATTGAGGTAAATATGTACCTCTGTCGTAAGAACCAAAAATCTGTACTTTTTCAATTCTGTCACGAAAATGTTCATATATTTTTCCTTCCAAATAATTGTAGGAATTATCAATCTTATCTGTTACATCTTTTGTGCAACAAAGTTGTTTTGAAAGCTGTGTCAAATAAGTATTGATTTCGTTCATTTTCGTATGATTAAGCAATATTGCATTTAGTTTTTATTTTATTCCACTTTTCAGAAAGTTCATCATTCATTTTGTCAAATAATTTACTGTCTAAATTTATACAAGCCCAAGACAAAGTTGTTTCATAATTTGACACATTATGCAGGATAGGGTTGTTGATGTTTTTTTTGTTGTATGTTGTGAATATTTGTTGGAAACACTTACAAATATCCTCAATTCTATTGTGGAATACGAATAGCCTAATTGTCTGCTGAATTATGGTATATGGTAATGCAATTTGAAGTGCCGTAACAAATAAACGATTGTTTGTGATAGCCAAAATTAAGAATAGAAGAAACACCACAATAGATTTTATTACCATTGGTTTTAGCATTTTTTCCGAAATGGATTTTGTGAAAAAGGAATTTTCAAAACAGTTAATTCCCATTTTCTTAATGCTTGGAGTTATGTTGTCATTTGTAAAATACTCGTTTGAGTTTTCTTCTGAATGACTTGTGTTTAGACTGTTATCAAAAAAATCATCACGCCTTTTTGCCTCTGCTTTTTGAAATAGATAATTCGAGATAATATCTGAAAGAAAATAGGCAACTGCTAAAAAACAAATTATTGAGTTTAATACAGTTGTTAATGTATTTTCAATTGTTTTTTCTATTCCCGAGTAAGAAATAATAATTGTTGCGATAGATGCAATGACAGAACACCAAAGAATACCATTTGAAATTCTATCAATAACAGACACAAGGTCAAAATCTTTTTTGTAAGGTACTACTTTTGTCATTCGTTTTCTTTTTGTGTTGCGTGAGGAACTTCTGGACCATACCAAATTCCTTTTTCGAGCCAAACTTCATAAAAATATAACCAAGCAATCGTCCATTGCATTATTTCTTTTGCGATAAGTTTGTTAGTATCCCATTTGAAATTATCAGGGTGGTACAAACAAAGACTTTTATTCGATTGATAAAAATGCGGTGGATTTTCAACAAGTGCAGGAGAAATGACTTTTACAAGCGGACGTAAATTCCCTCTATATTCAACAGAAATTTTATAAGTTGGAAATTCGGGTTTTATCAGTAACTCTCCTGTAAATATAATATCATTTCCTGTTTGCTTACTTTTAAATTGAGGAAATTTTGATTTCATTGCACTTATCTGAACAATCGGATTTGCTTTCTTTTTTCTAAAGAACATCACCATAAAATCCTTTTGAAGCTGAAACAGCCGTTCCTGCGATTGAAGATAAACCCGCAGTAGAACTGTATTTTAATGAACCCTCTGTTAAAGCCTTTGAGAAATTTTTTGCTTCTTCCTCATCTACGTTTGGAAATTCTTTGCCAAAAATTTCTTTCCAAATTTTCTTGGCTTCAGCCTCTTTGCCCTCATCATATTTTTCTTTAGCATTATTCAATTTATCCTTGACTTTCTTAATTTTATTTGTCGATGCTGTGTAGTCGTTATTAGATTTGAATTTTGCAGATTGTAAATAATATTCAGCATTGTTAAACCAAATACGGATTGCTTCTTCATAATTGGTAAAATTGTTTAGTTGAAAAATGCTGATTGCTGTTTCTTCGATATGGTATGACGGAATAAGTTTGTTATTTTCTCTGTTCCAATACTTGATAGCTTTGATTGTTGGTTTTAATTTGTAGTTACAAAGTTTGTGTGTACTATCAAGATTTGTGCTTAACTGTTCAGGATAAGAATAAGTCCACGTTTCTAAATCATAGTTAGGGATAAGATAGCCACCTCCGATTTGCTCAAAACTCGGTAATATATCGAAACGTTTATCGCTCAAAATGATAGTTACACAAGGTCTGTCTTGTTTCACTTTATCCTTATAATCATTCAAACTATTCAGATAGTTTTTTATTTTGGTTAGCACTTTTTGTGGAGTTGGAAGTTGTCCATATTCGTTTTTCCAATCGTCAGATTTCAATACTGCAAAAATGTCAATGTCGTTTAATGGACGAATGATAGTATCACGTTCGTAAGAACCGTTTGTAAATGTTCTTTCAACGCTAAGGTCATTATCTGAATTTTCCAAATGTCCCTCTATGTTTGATAAGGATTGTTTGATGTTTTCTTCCTGTCTGTCAGTTACAGTAATGTTGTCAATTAGCGTATTTATTGATTGTAGAAGTGTTGCCATATATTTTCTTTTCTTATTATATATCAATACTTATGCCTTTAAAATTAGTCAGTCATTCTGTCAGTCTTGTTGTTTTGGATTGACATTTTTGTCATTCAATGGAGTGTTGGCAAGATTGGCTCTTTTGGTTTGCGAAGCGTTGGGTTTGTGGATAGGGGCGAACCAAATGTGCCAATGTGTGTCGGCAAAAATTATTTTTTAAAATGTGCGGTGGGAAAATTTTTAAAACCTTTTGGGTCGGCTTGTGTCAAGTTACAGCGAAAATGTCTGTCTATTTTTCGTGAATGTTGATGTTAGCACGGTCGTCCACCGCTTACCTACAACGCTCGGCGGCTTGGCGTTCGGTGTGGGGTCGCATAAGTTTGGACGAGAGCTG
>DAOOBP010000087.1:6421-7866 GCA_035407925.1 Salinivirgaceae bacterium | reverse complement strand
CCTCCCCTTTATGAAATGCTGTTGATACAGCACCCGAATCATTAAATATAGAATCAAACGATGCTGTTATAAATCCTTGATTATGAAGTCTTTCAATCCGTCTCTCAATCTTTTTAAATTTAACGGTATCACTCTGAATTAGTTCAAAATTGTTATTTTTATTATTCGGGAAACCTTGCACAGTAAGGCAAACGAAAAAAATTAACAATAAAACAATGTAAATTGCTCTAACAGCTGTGATATTTGATATTGATGACTTCATTAACCAATCATCTCGTGACAATTTTATTTGTGATTGAAAAAACCGTGTTTTTTCAATGTCTCAAGGAGTTCTTTACTTTTTTCAATATTGTCGGCACGAGGGTATCTTCTTTCAGTAAAAACTAATGATAAGTTTTTAAGTCCATTCTCCTCAACAATATTTTTGTAAAACTCTGAATTATCTTTCTCAAAGAACAGTTTTTCAATTACTTCGGGTGAATAATCTTTATATTTCTCGTAATGTACAACAGCATCTAAAGGTAGTCTGTCAGTCAATGGCGGGTTTTCGTCTGGATATCCTATAACAATGGCTGTCAAGGGAATAACACCTTTGGGCAGTTCCAATATATCTATAATTTTATCCACATTATACAGGACGGTTCCTAATATACAAATTCCAAGTCCGTGATTTTCAGCCTCTAAACAGATATTTTGTGACGCAAGCGTAGCATCAATAGTTGCATTTATAAACCAGAAAAAGTTGTCGTAAGAGACAGGGGCTTGGTTTAATTCACACCATTTGTGAAATCTGTTTACATCGGCGCAGATAGTAATGTGCATTGGCGCTTGCAACACCATATTTTGTTTAAAGTGAGCCTCCCACAGCTTCTCCCTTATCTCTTTGTCTTTGGTAACTACAACGCTGTATAACTGCATGTTACCAGTGTTGGAAGCCCTTGTACCAGCCTCTAAAATCTCTGTAAGAATGCTATCGCTAATAGCATCCGGTTTGAACTTGCGAATTGAACGATGTTTTGAAATTGTTTCTAACATATTATTTGTGTTTTTTTGTTTGCAAATTTAATGATTTGTTGTATCTGCTAAAGTTAACTGAAATTTTGATTAAATGTTGTATGTTTCTTGAAAAAGATATTTAGATGGTTACTGCGTTATATTCTGCTTATCAAAACTACAGCAATTTAAAACAACTTGAGATTCTTATATCTAACCTAAAACCCGTAGTTTCTGAAAAAAAGAGTTATTTTTGCTTTATTAATAGCACAATATATTACCATGTACAAGCCAATTACAGTTATTATTCTATTGTTAATCAGCAATATATCTTTCTCTCAAACTCAAAAAGTATCGACCAAATGGGATAATGGCAAAATTGCTTCACAGGGAGTTACTCTAAACGGCTTTGAACATGGTAAATGGGAATATTTCGACCGCGAGGGCAGATT
>DAOOBP010000087.1:0-6321 GCA_035407925.1 Salinivirgaceae bacterium | reverse complement strand
TTACCGCAATATCAAAAAATGAGGATACACTTGTTTTCAACGGAAAGGGCTATTACAAAGGTTTTTATCCAAACGGGAAGCTATTGGAGGAGGGAGCTATTAATGACAGTTTACCTCAAGGCTTATGGATATTTTACTTTAGTTCAGGCGCAAAAAAAGAGGAGGGCACATTTACAAACGGCTTAAAGACAGGCACTTGGACTTCATGGTTTCCAAATGGCAACAAGCGTAGCACTATCAACAATCAAAATGGCGAGAACTGTGAATGGTTCGAAAATGGAGTGCAAGCAACCCAAGGCTACATCGAAAACGGCAAAAAAACAGGCGACTGGTCGTTTTGGAATGAAAACGGAACACTTATCAAAAAGGCAACCTACAAAGCCGACAAATACGATGGCAAAGTAATTACATATTATCAAACAGGGATTGAAAAAAGCAAGATTAATTTTATTGACGGTCGTATGCACGGTCACGCTCTGTGGTATTTTGAAGATGGGAAGACCGATATCGAGGGCAATTTTGCGGATAGCCTACAACACGGACACTGGATTTATTACCGCACAGACGGAGACAAAGGCAACGAAGGCGACTACAATAAAGGCGAATTGGACGGCAAATGGACTTGGTACTACTCCGGTAACAGAATGTGGAAAACAGGTTATTACGACAGAGGTATAAGGGTTGGACATTGGCTATATTTATATGAAGATAGCACAAAATTCAAAGAGGGCAACTACAAAAACGGCAAAGAGCACGGACTTTGGCAAACATGGTACGAAAACGGTCAACTAAATGTTAGTGGCTATTTTAAAAACGGTTTAATGGATAGCCTTTGGTCAGGTTGGTATGAAAACGGACAAAAATATTACGAAGTAAACTATACCGACCATGTCTTAAATGGCGAATCGAAATATTGGTACGATAACGGTAAATTAATGTCTGAAGAGAATTACAAAAACGGACAGCTTCACGGGATCTTTAAAACATTCCAGCACAACGGAAAAATAATCATGTCGGGGAATTACGCAAACGGTCTAAAACACGGCGAATTCAAGTATTTCGACCAACTAAACGAAAAGGTTGCTTTGCGCGAAGAGACATGGGTAAATGACAAACCAAATGGCACTTGGATAACCCGCCATAAGTATGGAAGCGTTGAAAGTATAAGGAATTTCCAAAACGGAAAGAAACACGGCTTACTACGCTTTACCGAACCTGACGGCACTATTGTTTACGAAGCCCAATATAAAAACGACAAGCTTGTAAAAACAATTGTCGATAAAAAAGACCCTGAAAAAGCAAAAGATACAAGAAGAAGATAAATTACAGCTTTAACTACTGATAAACAAGATTTTATGATTCTTACAATAATAATTATTACATCTATTGTATCTGCCTACGCATTCAGAGATTATAGCATAATGAGTAAATTGCAGTTTAATGCATACCGCATTGTGCATAACCGAGAGTGGTACAGGCTATTTTCTCATGCTTTATTGCACGGAGGTTGGATACATCTAATAATCAACATGTTAGTACTCTATTCGTTCGGTAATTTTGTTATATCGGCATTTGGCTACGTTTTTCAATTTATGAATGCCAACCTTTTATTTATATTGTACTATGTTTTTGCAGTTGCAATTTCGAGTTTATATAGTGTTAGAAAGCATCGTAACAACGTCTATTACAATGCTGTAGGAGCGAGCGGAGCAGTGTCGGCAGTTGTTTTTACTGCAATATTTTTTGAACCATATCAGATGATACTTTTTTTCGGGATTCTGCCAATTCCGGGGATAGTATTTGGAATATTATATCTTGTTTATAGCTACTATATGGCTAAAAAAGGAATAGATAACATAGGTCACGATGCGCATTTCTACGGAGCTATATTCGGACTTCTGTTTCCTATTTTACTTGAACCCAAATTGATAAAATATTTTCTTAGCCGACTTTTACTTTTTAATTTATAAATAAGAGCATTAAATACTACAAACGTTAAAAAACAATCCAAAATAATGAAAGCTATTTTTTTAGATCGTGACGGAGTAATTAACGATAACAGCGAACACTACTACATATACAAATTTGAGCAGTGGACGTTCAACCCTGGAATTGAAAAAGTTTTAAAACATTTTTGTGATTTAGGTTACGAACTTTTTATTGTCAGCAATCAAGGGGGGATATCTCGCGGTATCTGCACCAAAGAGGAAGTGGAAACACTGCACAGCAAAATATTTGAAATTCTTGATAGTAAAGGAATTAAGATTAGAGATATAGCCATTTGTCCACATCACAATTTGCTTGAAAACTGTTTGTGCCGAAAGCCCAAATCCTTGATGTTAGAGAAGTTAATAGCCAAACACAATATAGATATCGAAAAAAGCTGGTTTGTCGGCGATAGTAAAACCGATTTTGAGGCTGCAAACGCAATAAATCTAAAATCCATCATAGTTCCTGCCAATACCAATATATTTGAGTATATTGGACAGATAAAATAACTATCGCAAAAATGACAGAAAAGCCATTATTCGTATGCATTAATGGGGATATTGAGCCTGAAAAATCGTGGCTTTCAATACAAAATCGTTCTTTTAAATATGGTGACGGGATTTATGAAACCATGCGAGCACGGGGTACTCGAATACTATTCTTAAACGAGCACTATCAACACTTATGCAAAAGCATGGAGGCTGTGAACATGGACATCGAGTCTCTACCGACAATTCAAGAAATAGAAAACGCTGTAAGTCGTCTGCTCTATAGAAATAAGTTTTTGGTAGCTTCAAGTTTAAGGTTTACAGTTTTTCGCAGTGGCGCCGGGGAACTTAATCCAGAGTGCAATAAAGTAGAATATTGTATTGAAGCATCTCCAATCGAAAAAGGAAAATTTGAACTTAATATCAAAGGTCTATCCGTAGGTATTTACAGCGATAATCCTATATATCCTTCTGTAATATCGTCGCTTAAAACAACATCGGCTATATTGCGTGTTATGGCGGCTAATTACGCTTACGCCAATAATTTTGACGACTCAATATTGATAAACCATAAGGGAAATTTGGTTGAAGCGACATCGTCCAATCTGTTTATTTACAAAAACAAAATACTCTATACCCCACCTCTTTCCGATGGTTGCGTAAATGGAATAATGCGAAACACAGTGATAGAGCTTGCACGTGAATCAGAAATTGAAGTTGTTGATAATCAAAGCTTAGCCCCACACGATATTGAAAATGCTACCGAACTGTTTCTTACCAATGCCACCAATGGAATACGGTGGGTTATTGCATATAAAAACTTTAGATTTTACAACCATTTGTCAAAATCGTTAATATCACTGCTTAACAAAAAAGCAGAACTAAACAATTGATAATATGATTGATATAATAAAAAGCGAACGAATTCCTATTAAACTATGGTTAGACGATGCAGACGAAGATACCCTCAAGCAAGCCAAAAACCTTGCAAATCTTCCTTTTGCGTTTTCGCATATTGCGCTAATGGCTGATGCTCATGTAGGCTTCGGAATGCCTATTGGTGGCGTATTAGCGACACAAGAGGTAATTGTCCCGAACGCTGTCGGAGTCGATATCGGTTGCGGAATGTGTGCAGTTCAAACAAATATAGAACATATTGAAAACAGGCAGTTAAGGGATATAATGTCTATCATAAGAAGCAAAATTCCGTTGGGTTTCAAATGGCACAAACAAAAGCAAGAGCAGAGTTTAATGCCTATGCTACCAAAACACTCCATTATAACTCAAGAGTACGAACAGGCGATGTTTCAGTTAGGCACGTTGGGCGGTGGAAATCATTTTATTGAGATACAGAAAGGTAGCAACAATCGTATTTGGCTGATGGTGCATTCAGGGAGCCGGAACCTTGGCAAACAAGTGGCAGACCATTACAACAAAGCTGCAAAAAGGATGAATAGCAAAACACCCGAAATTGTTCCTGCTAATTGGGATTTAGCTTATTTCCCATTAGACTCTATTGAGGCTCAGCGCTATATAGATGAAATGAACTATTGTGTTGCATTTGCCTTAGCCAACAGAAAACTGATGATGGAGAGAGTTTGCAAATCGGTTGCTCAGGTTATTAAAAATGCCGCATTCAGTAGTCCTGTAGATATAGCGCACAACTACGCTGCTTTGGAAACGCATTTTGGAGAGAAAGTTTGGATTCATCGTAAAGGAGCAACTCGTGCACAGAAAGATGAAACTTGTATAATTCCTGGTTCGCAGGGCAGTAAATCTTACATTGTAAAGGGTTTAGGAAACGAGCAGAGCTTTAAATCGTGTAGTCATGGTGCCGGCAGAAAACTTGGACGCAAACAGGCAATCAGATCTTTAAACCTTAAGGAAGAGATTGAACTACTTGAATCTAAAAACGTTATACACTCCATTCGCTCACAACGCGACTTGGAAGAGGCAGCCAGTGCATATAAAGATATTGAGACTGTTATGAAAAATCAATCCGATTTGGTTAAAATTTATGTCGAATTAGAGCCTTTGGCTGTTATAAAGGGTTAACACAAAAAAATCGGACAAAACTTATCCGTAGTTTTGTCCGATTTTGTCTCAGAACGCAAGGTTCCAGACATATGTAAACGCATATTCGCAAATTACATTCTTCGCTCTTTAATACGAGCTTTTTTACCAGTAAGACCACGCAAGTAGAAAATACGTGCACGGCGAACTTTTCCAGCTTTATTAAGTTCTATTTTCTCGATAAATGGTGAATTGGTAGGAAAAATACGCTCAACACCAATGCTACCACTCATTTTACGTACAGTAATAGTTTCTGAAAGACCGATTCCGCGACGTTGAATAACAACGCCTCTGTACTGCTGTATCCTCTCTTTGTTTCCCTCTTTAATCTTGTAGTGTACGGTAATTGTGTCTCCTGCACGAAAAGCAGGGATGTCTCTCTTCTGTTCAAAATGTTCTTTTACAACATTCATTAAGTCCATTGCGGTATAATTTATTGATTTTTAACATATTCAATTGCAATATAGCGGACTCCTATGTTCTCGCCAGAGATTACAATCGGAGCGCAAAGATACATATTTTTAATTAATTGCGCATAATAGGTGCATAATTTTATTTATTTTTTAATGTTTTTATTTTACTAAAGTTTTACAAAATACTACAACCGTCCTAAATTTACTGAAGTCAAAAGTTTTTATGTCACATTGTCATATGAATACGGCAAACAGCTGCTAAAAACCTGCTAAGTTTAAGTCGGCATTTAATTTGATATATTTATTATTTTCTATTTTAGATTTCGTTAATTTGCAAATAAATAATATCACTAACATATAACACTATTCAAAATGAGCTTTTTTAAAAAAATGGATATTTCAGAAAACACATCTAGTGTCCCTGCATCGGGTGATGCTCAAGAGCATGTTCGTTGTTTGATTATTGGTTCTGGACCTGCAGGCTATACCGCAGCTATTTATGCAGCTCGTGCAAATCTTAATCCTGTTATCTATCAAGGTATTCAGCCAGGAGGTCAATTAACCACCACAACCGAAGTTGAAAACTTTCCCGGATATCCCGAAGGCACAACAGGAAACAATCTTATGGAAGATTTGCAAAAACAAGCATTACGTTTTGGTGCCGATTCTCGTTGGGGAATTGTTACAAAAGTCGATTTTAGCCAACACCCTCACAAAGTTTGGGTTGACGATAAAACTTTGATTACAGCTGACACAGTAATTATTGCCACAGGAGCAACAGCTCGCTATTTGGGCTTAGAGAGTGAGGAAAAATACAAAGGTTCAGGAGTCTCGGCATGTGCAACTTGCGACGGGTTTTTCTATCGCGGAAAAGATGTTGCCGTAGTTGGCGGTGGAGATACAGCTGCAGAGGAGGCTTTGTATTTAGCAAGTCTGTGCAATAAAGTATATGTTATTGTGCGCAAGCCATTTTTACGTGCTTCTAAAATAATGCAAGAGAGAGTTATGTCAACACCAAATATCAAAGTGCTTTTTGAACACAATACCAAAGAGTTGTACGGAGATGGCGTTGTCGAAGGTGCGAAACTTATTAAACGAATGGGCGAGCCGGACGAAACCATTGTTGATATAAAAATTGACGGTTTTTTCCTTGCAATTGGGCACACTCCAAATTCTGATGTATTCAAACCTTATATCGAAACAGACGAAGTTGGATATATCAAAACTAAAGGAACATCTACTTACACAAATATTCCCGGCGTTTTTGCATGTGGAGACGTTATGGATAACTCATACCGACAAGCCGTAACAGCGGCAGGCACCGGCTGTAAAGCAGCTATTGATGCAGAACGTTGGTT
>DAOOBP010000086.1:3451-8002 GCA_035407925.1 Salinivirgaceae bacterium | reverse complement strand
GCATCTGCCTTACAAGCAGAGGGTCGGCGGTTCGAATCCGTCAACGCCCACTTGATAATCAAAGACTTACAATTTCTTGTAAGTCTTTTTTCTTTTTATGTACACACAATTTGCACACAACTATTGAAATAGGAAAACCCGCATAAAAAGAAAATAGTCGCGTGCAGAATTCCACACTCGACTATTTTTAATTTTTCAATTACAAAATACAACTGTATTATAGAACCGGGCGTTTCCCTGTCACCGTAATAGAATAAATACCCACATTTCCTGCTTTGTATTTTTGGATGGTGGTTGCATCCAAATGTTCTTCCAATACTTCATCGGGAATAGTTACCGTTTTAGTCCGTTCTACTTTTATATCGATAAAGCCAGCTTTCTCTATTTCACCCAAATAATCTTCGCGTTGAATGGCACTTGCGATACAACCTGCATACATCGCGGCGTTGTCGGTAAATTCTTTCGGGAAATGTCCGTTCAGCACAACATCCGAAATACAGAAATGTCCGTTAGGTTTCAGTACACGATAAATTTCTCTGAATATCTTATCTTTTTCGGGCAATAAATTCAAGACACAATTACTTACCACTACATCAGCCGTATTATCAGCCAAAGGCATGTTTTCAATATCGCCCTCTAAGAACTCAACATTCGTAAAACCTCTTTTAGTTGCGTTATTCCTTGCTTTGGCAAGCATTTGAGGGGCAAAGTCGATACCGATAACCCGACCAGTTTCACCTGTTTCTTCGCGGGCAATAAAGCAATCGTTACCTGCACCTGAACCCAAATCGACAACCGTGTCGCCTTTTTGTATGCGTGCATATTGGGTCGGCAATCCGCAACCTACACCCAAGTCGGCATCTGGTTCGTAACCTTTCAGTTTGCTGTAATCCTCGCTCATGATTGTATAAACCTTTTTAGAGGGCAACTCGGCTGCATAGGGATTACAGCAACATTTTGACTTGGCATCGGACACTAATGCCAAATCGTTGTAACGCTGTTTTACCAATTCCTTTTTATCTAAAATATTGGTATTTGAGAGCCATTCTTTGATTTGGCTTTCCTTTGGAAGACTGCCTTGCATGACTACTTTTCCGTCAATAACCACCGCAGGGGTTGCCATTACATTATATTTCATTATTTCGGTAATGTCTTCGACCTTGTTTATGGTGGCGGAACTCTGAATTTCGGCAGCCACTTTTACTATTTTTTCGTACAAAGCCTTGCAACTGCTACAGCCTGTACCTAATACTTCTATTTTCATATTTCGATTTTTCTTAGATATTAATTACGATATAATAAATTCCCACAATGATAAAAATAGCGGCAACGATACGCCTGAACCATTTTTCAAAAGATTTCATGCTATTGTAAAACCTGCCGATATTCGCAACGCTATATGCCAACAACCACGCAATAATAATGACAGGCAATCCTGTGGCAATAGCAAATACAGGGGGCAACAATAGTCCTTCGCCACTTGCAAGCGTTATCGGGATAAGTCCGCCAAAATACAGCACGGCGCTATATGGGCAAAATGCCAAGGCAAAGAGTACGCCCAATAAAAATGAATTCCAATAATTGCGCTTTATCTCCCTTTGGCTTATGCGGGTTGTCAGTTTTTGAAAAAGCGGGATGTTAAGTTTAACCACATCGAGCATTAATATGCCGATAATCAAAAGGGCAACGCCAATCCAAATGCCGTCTAACTGCTGAAGCCATTTTGATACATGAAATTTACTTGCTCCTAAATAAATAATGGTTGCCAATGCGGTGTAACTAAACATGCGCCCAAGTGTGTAAAACAATCCGTTGAACAATACGCGCCTTTTATCGGCAATATCTTTGCTCAGGTAAGCCGTGGCGGTAATATTCATTGCCAATGGGCAAGGGCTGATTGCGGTCATCAGACCGAGAATAAAAGCGGAGAGCAGCGGAATATCGGTGCTGTCAACAATATGTTGCAGGAACTCCATTATTTAAGGCTCTCGTTAATTTTGGCAACTAATTCGTTTTCGAAGGTTTCTTTATCGCCGCTTCTTGTGTATTTGCGAACAATATCCGACACATCGACCGATGTTTCTTTCTTTTTATTGGTCGTTACCAATACTACTGTTTGCGATTTGGCATTATACTTTTCTATCAGTTCTTTATTGGCTTCGTCGGCTAAAGCAACTTGTTTGAATGAAACGGCTTTTCCTGCAAAATGCTTTTCGATAATGCTTTTCACTTCATTCTCTAAATTATTACAAGCAGCCGCCTTGCAGCAAGCCAATTGTGCCTTGAAGTAAAGAACTTGAACTTGATTTTTTTGTGCGAATGAGCCAACCGAAATAAGAGTCAGCATCAATAAAATAATTCCTTTTTTCATCTGTTTTTGAAATTTAATGAGTTACAGTTTTCTGTTTACTTCTTCTATTATCAGGTTTTTAAGTGATTCGGGATTACTTAAGGCGTTGGCAAAGGCTTGTTCTGTAATTTCTACCGATTTATCTCCCTTGGCTATAATCAGAGCATTCCAGGATACTTCGTATTTTTCTGCCAATGCTTCGTTGACTTTATCGCTTACATTTATCTCTGTAAAGCGTACTTCGTTGTTTCCTGCAAAATCTTTTTCTACGGTTTCTTTTGCAATTTCGCCAACCGCTACACAGGTTTGGCAACGCTGTTTGCCATGAAAATAATATACATTGACAATAGTGGTATCACTTGGGGCGATTACCGTTTCCGATACTTTATTGTCCACTGTTTTGTTGCCGGACTGGCTACAAGCCGAAAATGAAGCCAAAAACAATAAAATAATAATTACATTTCTCATGATTTACTTAGTATTATGTTTAGAATATTTTTATAAAATGCCTTTTTGCAGGATTTTACAGGCGAGTTCGATACATTTGGAACATACTTCATGTTTTAAATCTTTCTCTTTGAATAGTTTTTGTCCTTCCTCTGTCTGCAAGTTGCAACCTTGCAATAATTCAGAACATTTTATTGTGCCTTTTTCTTTCGTAAACTCATCAATAAATTCTTGGGTCTTATTATATGTTGTTTCGGTTTTACCGATTAGTTCATTTTCCTTTCGTCCGTATTTAGCACCCAATATGATGATTGCTCCCGAAACGGCTCCGCAAACTTCTTGTTTCCTGCCTATACCTGCGCCAAATCCTGTTGATATTGACATCAGAGTATTTTTGTCAATATTTACTTCGTCTGCAAAAGCATAGACAACCGATTGGGCGCAATGGTAACCTTCTTCAAATTTACTTAGCGCGACTTCTGCTTTTGCTTGCTTGGTGATATTCTGTTCTACAAATTGTTTACAGTATTCTTTTATCATTTGGCGTACATGGTGGAACTCATCTGTGATTTCTGTTTCCGTTCCTTGTGCTTTGGCAGGGTCGGGAAAGTTTTGATGGAACTTCACCGCTTTGGCAGGAAAATAAGGGCAACGCTCGCGGGCATTGTCGCAAACGGTAATAACAAAGTCGAAATCAATGTCGCCATATTCATTTACATTATTCGAAGTGTGCCCCGAAATATCAATGCCTTCTTCTTTCATGACAGCAATAGCACGCGGATTTACTCCGTGTGTTTCCACGCCTGCGCTGTACACTTCGGCTTTATCTCCTGCAAAATGGCGCAAGTAACCTTCGGCTATTTGGCTCCGGCAACTGTTTCCGGTGCAGAGTACGAGAATTTTCTTTTTATTATTCATTTGTTCGTGAAAATATAAACAGTTCGCAATAATACGAACATTTAAGGCAAAAAAAATATCAACATTCATCAAAATGATTTACATTTTGAAAGAGGTTATCAAACAATGTCTTGGCTAATTCCCAGTTTTTGCGGTCGATGCAATATTTAACGGTCGGCAAAGTGATTGTTCCCTGTATCAATCCCGCTTCCTTCAACTCATTTAAATGCTGCGAAAGGGTGCTTTTGGCAATGGGCAACACTTCGGACATATCGCCGTGATAGCAGCAAGTCTGCTTAGCCAACATCTGCAAAATAGCTATACGGATAGGATGCCCCAGCGCTTTGGCAAAGCGGGCTAATTGTTCTTGTTCTGTGTTAAGTTTTTGCTTTTCCATATAACTTTATTGTTCGCACAATTACTAACAATATTTTAGAATACAAAATTATATTTTCAATTAGGTTTCTTCCGCTTACTGATTTTCTTTACTTCTTCGGGAGTCAATTGTAAAATATTAGCAATTTGCTCGATAGTTAGTTGATTTTCTAAAAGGTTTTGTACCGCAATAGTTTTGTACTAAAATAGCGACTGCTAATGCAATTACTAGAGCAATTATAGCTCTAATGTTTAGTTTTTTCTTCTCTTTTGGAGCTGAATTGGTTTCCATATCAGTCACTTCTTAATTTATACAATTATTTTTTTACTGATTTTTTCGATATGAAAAATCTGAGATTCCAATACTTTTATAAGTTTCTTTTAATGCTTTTTCGTCATCAGAAATCACCAACAACACATCATTGGCGTGCAATTCTGTCTGTCCAGTTGGAACAAAGTATTTTTTACCACGTTTCACCATT
>DAOOBP010000086.1:0-3351 GCA_035407925.1 Salinivirgaceae bacterium | reverse complement strand
GTGCAATTCTGTCTGTCCAGTTGGAACAAAGTATTTTTTACCACGTTTCACCATTACAGCCAATGTTTTATCAGGCAAAGGCATTTCCATTAAGTTTTTGCCATGTTTTAGCGTCTCTTCGGTAATTAAAATCTCTGTCATGGCCGATTTTATCTCTTCTGAAAAGTCAATGTCAAAATTTTTTAAAGGTTTATATTGCTTTGGTTTTTCTGCTAATCCGAGTAAGCGTGCCACAGCAGGTAGAGTAGTACCTTGTGTTAAGAGTGAAACTAGTGTAAGTACAAATACAATATTGAAAATCACTTGTGCGTTTGGAACGTCAGTTGCCAAAGGTAAAATTGCAAAAATAATAGGCACTGCACCACGTAATCCCACCCACGATACATAAAGTTTATCTTTAAAACCAACTTTTCGGAAAGGAATTAGACATAAAAATACCGTGAGAGGACGTGCAAATAGAATCATAAAAACAGAGATAATGAGTGCGGGAACTAAAACATCAACCAATTCACTTGGGTTAACTAATAAACCGAGTGTCAGGAATAACAAAATTTGACTCATCCACGCAAAACCATCCATAAATCTCATGGAAGAGCGTTTGTGTGCAAAGCGAGAATTTCCGATAACTAAACCTGCGATATACACTGCCAAATAACCGTTCCCTTTTAAAAAATAGGTGGCAGAAAATATAAATATCCCGAAAACAAGTAGCATAATAGGGTAGAACGAATCGTTATCCATTTTAAGCTTATTGATAATACGAACTGCTAAACGTCCTAGCAGAATTCCCATCCCTGTACCTACTATCAGCTGAATCAATACATTTAAACTTACCATCAAATAGTTGGGATTATCTCCATATTGAATAATATCAATAAACATAACAGTGAGCAAATAGGCCATGGGGTCATTACTACCACTTTCCAATTCAAGCATTGGACGTAAGTTGTTTTTCAATGTTAAGCCCTTAGAACGTAAAATGGCGAAAACCGAAGCCGAGTCGGTTGACGACACAGTTGAAGCCAAAAGCATAGATGAAAGAAAACCTAATCCTAATGCGGGAAATAGACTGTCGGTCATCCAGTAAGTAAACAAGCCTGTAAAAATAGCTGTCAACAATACGCCCAATGTCGCAAGTACAACTCCGGGACCAATGACAGGTTTAATTTCTGAAAATCGCGTATCCAATCCACCCGAAAAGAGAATGATAGCCAAACAAACCGAGCCTATAGTTTGTGCCATCTGTATGTTTTCAAATTTGAGTCCAAATCCGTCGGAACCGAACACCATACCAACAAGGAGGAAAAGTAATAAAACTGGTACTCCAAAACGGTTGCCAGCCTGTCCAACCAACATACTAATGAAAAATAGTGCTGAACCAACGAGTAAAATAAGTTCTGTAGAAATATTCATGTTTTTCTTTTTTTTATTTAAGCTGCAAAGATACAAAATTTTCAAATAAAAATATACAGTTTTGCCAACTCATATAGTGACAAATCTATTGTTTTTGATTTTATTGTGTTTTATTTCTGCTCTCTCTAATGATATCCTTATTTTTATCTTTAAGTTGTTACTTATAGTCCGTTGTATGAAAATCGACATATATATATATTTGTATTTTCAGTTTTAGTATGGATATTAAAAAGAAAATAGGAATAAGACTTCGGGAGTTACGGATTTCAAAAGGGTTAAGCCAAGAAAAATTTTCATTTGAATGCGAGCTTGACAGAACTTATATTGCAAGTATTGAGCAAGGAAAACGAAACGTTTCAGCAGTTAATATAGAAAAGATTGCAAAAGCACTTGGTTTGTCCGTTTCTGATTTTTTTAATTCACAAATATTTCAATAAAGATGCTATGATAAAAGTAAATGATTTTGTCGTATTAACTGAAAAATACAAAGGTTTGGATAAAAATTCTGTTGGTTTTGTAGAAAAAGTAACTCCTTCAAAAGCAAAAGTTTTCTTTATTGGTAAAAATATTGAAATAGATATAGATTTATCAAAGATTAAGTTTTTGGACGTTACAAAAACAGGAAAACCGTATAAATATAAAATTTGCAATGTTTGCCATATTTTGAAAGAAGATTACAAAGATTTTGATATCAATCAAACAGACGCAAAAGGCAGAAAAACCACCCGTCCTACTTGTACAGGAAATGAGAGAGAATATCTGAATAAAATTTACTTTTCGGTGTTTGATATAGACCAAATATTTTGATGAGATGTGTGCGATACTGACATTTCAACTACTCCTTGTTTTTTTAAAAAATGTCGTGCTTGGCGAACTTCTATTTTCCATTTCTTTTCTCCATTACTATACTTAATTGTGTCATTGCACATTTCTGGATGTATTTCTTGGACAAGTTGATATAATTGCTGTGTAGTTAGTTGTTTGTTGTTTTCTAAAAGAAATTTTATTGTTTTTGCGAAGACTCCGTGTCGCGTTTCCTTATCGGTAAATTGAGTTTCTAAAATAGAATCTATCTTTTGTTGTTGCTGTAAAAGTAATTTTAAATCTATTTCACTTCGTTGTATTTCAGCCTTTCTTTGAACTTGTTCAATTTTCTTACTCTCTTCATGTATTTTGGCTAAGAAATCTTTATCATAAAGATGTCCTAAAGCAGCATAATCTAAGATGTCTTTTTTAACAGTTTTAACAGTTTCTGTATCATCAATTAAAACTCCATATTCAAAATTAGATTTCAAGCCCCCATAAGTTAAATTAGCCGAAGTAATTACTGCAAAATCTTCGTCAATAATATAGACTTTTGCATGCAATTTGGCTAAACTTGCAACTGTTGTTTTTTGAAAAACAGAATACATTCTTAGTAATGCCTGTGGTTGTGTAACATTATCTATAATATTTTGCGCAGATAAATTTGTTACTATATTAATTGATTTGTTTGTTGGATTTAACGAATTTAGTAAAATGGAAACCCCAGCATCATTTATATATGGGCTTGAAAAAACTATATCCCGTTTAGTTTTTTTTATTATCGCCTGAAAATCCTTTTCGAAAGGACTGCTGAGTAATTTTAAAGACATATCTTATTTGTTTAGAATAGAGTATATTCACTAATGTTTTGACAGTATCCGTTTTTGTTATCTTCATACCATGAAATCTCTTCAGAAGTAAGGTTAGCTGAAAACCCATACTTGACGAGAACACTAACAAAGTTTTCATGAAAATTCTCTGAGTCTTGCCTGTCTATTTCGAGAATTTCTTTTAAGAATTCTCTTACATTAATATCATCTAATTGCATAGTATTAACAGTTAAAAGTTTTATGCACATTTTTTACAAGTAGTTCCGGAACCGCTCATTGGGTCAAAAACCAAATCTCCCTCATT
>DAOOBP010000085.1:0-8059 GCA_035407925.1 Salinivirgaceae bacterium | reverse complement strand
AGCCTTTGCTTGCTGCCCTGCAGGTCTAAAATATTTCCTCTTTTCATGATAGAAAGTAAAGTTTACAAAATATACAGATAAAAAAACTAATACAAACATGAACACAGCCCCATAAAATGGGCTTTTTATTGCTTGCATGTTAATAATTTATTTGTTTAATTAGTTGTTTGTTTTGTATCTTTTTGTATCTTTGTTGTACCGTTTTACCATTGATGGGTACACGGGGTACAAAATGTTAGGGATATGAGACATAAATGGAAACCGACACAAGCCCAAAGGCGTGAATTTGCTGAACGCATGGCAACCGATACGGCATACAGCGATTCATACTATCAACGTAAGAAAAAAGTAGCCGAAAAGAAGCGTTCAGCCTCAAAGTTTGATTACCAAACAGCGGGGGGCGAATACATACCCACCGAAAGCCAATTTAAAGCAGCGTTTGACTTGCTGAACCTCAACCCCACAGCCGAACAAAAAGAAGCCTGTAATATGGTTTGGTATGGCTATTCCTGCGAAGAGAAAGTACATCACGATTTTATACACCTCATCAATGAGTACATAAGGAGCAAAAATAAAGTTTGTTCAGAGAGTAACAAAAGTAACTTTAGTAACTAAACATAAAAGACAATGGCAACAAAAGTAAAATTAAGACAAAGGGCAATTTCAGGAAACAGGCAAAGTTTATACCTTGACTTTTACCCACCGATACCACACCCCAAAACAGGCAAACCCACACGAAGGGAATTTTTAGGGCTATACTTATTTGATAAACCTAAAAACCCATTTGATAAGCAAGCCAACAACGAAACTAAACAACTGGCTGAAAACATAAGGGCGAAACGTCAAATTGAAATACAGGCTGGGAATTACGGGTTTCTTAATGCAAAGTTGAAAACAGAAACTGACTTTGTGCAATACTTCAAACAGATAGTTGAAACCAAAACGGGCGGTAATAAAAACGGTTGGCAAGCAGCGTTCAATTACTTTGAAATGTTCACAGGGGGCAAATTAACCCTTTCTAACCTGGATAAAAACCTATGTAATGAATTTCGGGGATACCTTTTAACGGCCAAACGACAAAGGGGTATTCAAAGCGAACAAATTACCCAAAGTACAGCCCGTGTCTATTACAGCAAGTTTAAAGCAGCATTGAAACAGGCATACAAAAAGGGTTTGCTTGAGACTGATTTAAGCACCCGTGTTGACGGCATAAGTGAACCTGAAGTACAACGGGGATACTTAACCATTGAGGAACTGAACAAACTTGTAAAAACACCGTGCAACAATGATATATTGAAACGTGCAGCCCTGTTTTCAGCCCTTACCGGGTTGAGGTTTTCAGATATTTCAAAACTGGTTTGGAGCGAAGTACAATACAGCGAATTGGAAGGCTATTTTCTACAGTTCAGACAAAAGAAAACCAAAGGCGTTGAGGTTTTACCAATTTCAGAACAGACGTTTAAGCTATTGGGCGAACGCAAAGAACCCACAGCTAAGGTTTTTGAAGGGCTTGTTTATTCAGCGTATTTGAATGTACACCTAAAACAGTGGATTTTAAGGGCCGGAATAACAAAGGATATTACCTTTCATTGTTTTCGCCACACGTTCGCCACCTTGCAACTTTCACTCGGTACAGATATTTACACCGTTTCCAAAATGTTAGGTCATAAGGAACTAAAGACCACACAGATATACGCTAAGATTGTGGACGAAAGCAAGCGCAAGGCTGCCGACAAAATTAAATTAGATATGTAACCACTTAAAGCATAAAGGACAAATGATTACGCCAAGAATTGAAAACCTGTTTCAACTTATAGAATACCTGTACTCGAATATTGACAATTTTAAACAGTATGACGGGGTTATCAGCGAGGTACATTTACTTCACGAGCAGTACTGGCGGCTATACCCCCCAAATAACTTCACAGAAAAACTCAATCTTGACAAGCTGCAGGCTGAAATTAAAGACAAATTCGAGAAAATTCAGGAAAATATTACACGCCCAATACAGACCAAGGCGAACGAACTGAATATTTACGACCCGAACGACCATGGAAGCCTCTGGAATCGGCATATCGGCGAAATAACCAAACTTAAAGATAATTTCAGTGAAAACGATTTGCCCGAAATTATCAGCCACAAACGTAAATACATAGAGTACAGGGAAAAGACTAAAGGGGAAACATATTTTGAATTAGGTTTTTTTTTTAATGAACTGGACGAAATATTAAAGGAGCTGTTCGGTTTCTTTCAAGAAACAGACGAAAACGAATTTGAAGCCTTTGAAACCAAAGTAATACAAGCAAATAATATTCCAACCATTCAGCAAACTATTGAAATAAAACCTGCATTAAAACCCGAAGCCGTGCAAATAGTATTTGGTATCATAAAAGATTTTTTCAGCCCAGAACAGCAACCCGAGCTGAAACGGGTACTTGAAACGGGTGAAAACGCCGGAGAAAAACTGTTATTTAGAGGAAATGGAAACAGGCTTACGGATACTTTT
Organism: Salinivirgaceae bacterium; assembly: GCA_035407925.1. GTDB lineage: Bacteria > Bacteroidota > Bacteroidia > Bacteroidales > Salinivirgaceae > JAAYQU01. The sequence continues at coordinate 5,553 of DAOOBP010000085.1, read as the reverse complement.
AAAAAGCTAATTGAACACGATTTTATTCCAGGTTGCCAAAAGAAGGATTTAATTAAATGGATTATTTCAAACTTTACTTTCATTTACCGAAACGAGAAGAGAGATTTTATTTACGATACTGTTGAAAAAATAATCTCACGAAATGATAATCCTTGCAAAAGTCCTTTAATTGAAATAAAGGACGGGCAAATACAAAAGGTCAATCAGCCCCGAATTAAAAATACAAGTAAATATTAAAAATTTTATGCCGTTACAATGCCTGAATTAAAACAGCATTGTAGCCGACCTAAACACCCCGATAGCTTTGCAGTATTATCCATAAATAATACGAGCAATGGAAAATTTTACAGAGGGTTTAACCCTTGAAACACTGCCGAAAGCCTTTACACACCTTGCCAATGAAGTAAGCGAAATAAAAAGGCTGTTACTTGAAAAGAGTAAAGAACAACCAACAGAAACCGACCGTTGGTTTGACCTCAGCGAACTTTGCCAGTACCACCCAGACAAACCCACAAAGCCGACCGTTTATGGCTGGGTAAGTGCTGGTACTATTCCCGTACATAAAAGCGGTAAAAAATTGAGGTTTCTAAAATCGGAAATTGACGACTGGTTAAAGAAGGGCAGAAAAAAAACATTGGAAGAAACAGCCATCGAAGCCGAAACCTATCTAAAGAAGAAAGGGGGTAACAATGGTTGATACATTGCGCACCCCCGTTAATTCTTTGCATAAAGGACAAGGCAAAAGTACGCATTTTCAAACACAAATGAAACAGGTGTTTGTTACTTTTTACAGGCAGCCCAAAACTATGTTAATGGTTTCTATTGAAACAGGCATTTTGAGGGCCAATATTTGCCGTTACGTTGCTAAATGGAAAAAACAGAACTGTATTAAAATTGTACGGCAAGGCATTTGCCCAATTTCAAAACACCGTGCAGGGTTTTACACTACCAACCCCGAATTGTTCCAGCCCATTGTTGAACCCTCAAATACTGCGAAGCAATGAAGATAGACCCCGTATTTGACGACCTCAACAACCCAACAACAATTTTAAACCACGTTGAGCAACTGAAAAGCAAAAGCGAAATAGCAACCCCTCACGCCGAAATATTGCAACAGCTTATTGAGCAGTTTGAGCCGTTGGACTTTGAAGCCTTGGCGTTTCCCCAGGTTAAAGAACTAAGAAAAAAACTGGAAAAGGCAGCACCCGGAAGTGAACAGGCAAAAGATATACAAGGGCAGTTGAATAACCTAAAATTGAATACGAAACATTATTTGGTTTTGTCAGCTGAAAACGCCTTACAGCTCGCTGAAAAAAACCGTTGGGGTTTATGTAAAAACCACGATTTCATTTACCTGTACAACGGTACATTTTGGGCGGAAATTGACAAAGAAACATTCCAAAAGTTTTTGGGCGAAGCAGCCGAACGAATGGGCGTTGCTAAGTTTTCAGCAAGGTTTTACCAATTTAGGGAGCAGCTTTTTAAACAGTTCCTTGCAACGGCATATTTACCCACGCCCAAAAGCGACAAAAATACTGTACTAATAAACCTACAAAACGGAACGTTTGAAATAAGCCCTCACGGTACGAAACTAAGACCGTTTAACCGTTTAGACTTCATTACTTACCAGCTACCGTTTGAATACAACCCGCAGGCAAAAGCACCATTATTTAAAGCATATTTAAACAGAGTATTGCCCGATCCTGAACGCCAGATGGTTTTGGCTGAATATTTAGGATTTGTATTCATTAAACACGGGAGTAATACACTAAAAGAGGAAAAAGCCTTAATCCTGTACGGTGCTGGAGCGAATGGGAAAAGTGTTTTTTTTGAAGTTGTAAACGCCTTATTGGGTGCTGATAACGTAAGCAACTATTCATTACAGAGCCTTACAAATGACAACGGGTATTTTAGGGCAAAGTTGGCTAACAAGTTGGTAAACTATGCAAGTGAAATAAACGGAAAGCTGGAAACAGGTTTATTTAAAGCGTTGGTTTCAGGAGAACCCGTTGAAGCCCGTTTGCCTTATGGTGAACCCTTCATTTTGAAACAGTATGCAAAACTGATTTTCAACTGTAATGAATTGCCCAAAGACGTTGAGCATACAAACGCCTATTTCAGACGGTTTTTAATTATTCCCTTTGATGTTACTATTCCCGAGCAGGAACAGGACAAAAACCTACATACAAAGATTATTAAAGATGAGCTCCCAGGCGTATTCAATTGGGTATTACAGGGGCTTAATAGATTACTGAAGCAAGGGGGGTTTTCAGAATGCAAAGCCGCACAACAAGCCGTTGAGCAATACAGGATTGAAAGCGATAGCGTACAGATGTTTTTGAGTGAACACGAATACAAGGTTTCAGCGACAAACGAAACTCCCTTGAAGGATATGTTCAGCGAGTACCGAAACTATTGTACTGAAAACGGTCTTAAAGCCTGCTCATTGCGAACCCTTGCGGATAGGTTAAGAAATTCTGGCTATCAAACGGAGCGTAAAAAATACGGAACAGTAGTTAATGCACAAAAAAAAGTTGTTTTTTCACCTTCACCATCTTCACCATCTTCACCATCTAAACTAAACCGTGAAGCGGGTGAAGCAGGTGAAGCAGGTGAAGCACAAAACAAAGAATATTTTTTAGCGAAATGAATGAACTCTACCGATACAGTTTAGAAAAAGGCAGCAAGAAATACTATTGCCCGAATTGCAAAAAAAGGACGCTGGTACGGTATGTTGACACGAAAACAGGCAACTATTTGCCCGAACAGTATGGACGTTGCGACCGTGAAGATAAATGTTCGTACCACCTTAACCCGTATTTGGACTGGTATGCAAGAGCAATTCGGGAGCAAGAACAGGGCAATTATTTAGGACTGTCGAACAGCTGGAAGCCGCAACAAAAAATAATAATACCACAGCCCGAACCTGTATTTTTTGACTTTGAAACCTTTAAACAAACGTTACACCCTGAATACTATACAAAAAACACGTTTATACAAAACTTATTTAGGGTACAATTTCCATTTGAGATTGACGATGTTACGAAGGTTATAGAGTTGTACCGATTAGGTACTATTCCAAAAGGATATAGAGCGGGGGCAATTTCTTTTCCTTTTATTGATATAAAGGGCAATGTTAGAGCCGTCCAAATCAAACAATTTGACGAACAGAACCACACCACAGGCACGGACTTTTTACACTCAATAATTGAAAAACATTACATTTGTAACAATAAGCCATTGCCTGAATGGTTAGAAGCATACAAAAAACAAGACAAAATGGTATCTTGTTTATTCGGTGAACATCTTTTAAACAAGTACTATAATAACCCCGTTGCCTTGGTTGAAGCGCCCAAAACGGCTATTTATGGAACATTATATTTCGGTTTACCTGAAACACCTGAAGATTTTATTTGGTTGGCCGTTTACAATAAAAGCAGTTTTGTGTTTGATAAATTGAAAGTTTTACAAGGGCGTTTTGTTTATGTATTCCCCGACCTATCGAAAGACGGTAGCACCTTCAAAGAATGGGAAACCAAGGCTAAGGAATATGAAGCCCGTTTGCCTGGGACACATTTTATATTTTCGGATTTGCTGGAGCGGTTAGCCCCCGAACGGGACAAAAGCGAAGGCAAAGACCTTGCAGACTATTTAATAAAACAGGATTGGCGACTATTCAGGAAACGGAATATCCAGGAACAACCACCACAGCAGCCCGATCCTGAAAAAGTTACTAAAGTTACCTACCAACAAAACATTATTTTTCCGCACGCTGAACCCTTGCCAAAAAAAGTTGAGGCGTTCAATGTTGGACGATTTGGATTACTAATAAAAAAGCAGCCTCAAAGCTGGAGTAATGATATTACAGAACTGGAAAACTACTTTGCAAGTATTGAACCACCAGCCCAACCCATAAGGCTGAATAGGTATAGCGTAATAACGGATTATTTCTTGTTCATTGAAAGTCACTTTGCCACCGTGAAAGCGCACAACGGAAACAGAACCTTTTTGCCCTACCTGGACAGATTGAAGGAGTTAAAACAAGTATTAACCACAAACCCGAACTGATATGAATACAAAGACTAAAGAACAAGTTTTAATAATGGATTTACGGGAAACCCTTTGAGTCTGTGAAGTTCGGACGGGGGTGGATAGGTCGAATTTTCCGAATTTTCCGAGGCTATAAAAAAGGACTGAAAAATACAAAAATACGAACTTAAAAAAGGGCACTGGCCGGCGGGTAACCGGGTAAGGAATTTTTAGAGTTTTTTAAGGCTATAAAAAAGAGGACAAAATCGAACGAATCGAACGAGCTAAAAAGAATTATTGCATCACTGAGAAAGAATTGTAATTTTATTCAGAGTTTTCAGAGTCTATAAAAAAGGGACGAAAATGTTCCAAAAAAGACACAAAACCCCTCCAAAAAGGGCTTAATCATACAAACCGGACGCCTTAAAAATAAACTTTTTGAACTCCTTAAAAAGGCAAATTGAAACTAATGAAACTACTTAAAAAGGGGAAATACACCCCCTTTTTTCCTTGAGGCCTCCAAAAACCATCAGAAAAAATCCGAAAATCCGAACTTATAAAAAGAAACAAGGCCGGGAACTTTTAGGCTGCAAAATCGGACGAATCGGACGACTTAAAAAGAAAGGAATTTGCACCTGAGAAACATTTGCAGCCTTTAAATGAGAATTTCGAGAGTCTATAAAAAAGGGTAACACTTTACACCCCCCTGAGAAAGAATTGTAATTTCATTCGGAGTTTTCGGAGTCCTTAAAAAGGGGAAAAATTTCCACCTTATTTGTCCCGGGTTTTACTCCTTTGAGTTTATCAAGTTGAGGGGCAAACTGAATTTTCTGAATTTTCTGAGTCCTTAAAAAAGGGAAAAATTTTCACCGTATTGTCCCCGGGTTACCCCTTTGAGTTTATCAAGCTGAGGGGGGTAAACCAAATTTTCAGATAAAACATTATGCAAACGGAAACCCCACAGGCAGCGTTTCAATTAAGGCAAACACCTGTGGCAAACAGCCATACATCGAGCTGAGTTATAAATACAGGGTCGAACCCCGAAACTATAAAGTATATTTAACCTCAACCCCTTCAAACCTAAACCGGGGCAAAGTATGGTATTTCGTTTGCCCACAGACAAAAAAGCGTTGCCGTAAGCTGTACTTGATTGGCGGTTACTTTTTGCACCATGAGGCATTCAGTGGTTGTAAGTACGAAACACAAATCCAAAGTAAGAAATGCAGGCAATTAGACAAAACATTAAGAGAGTACTTCAAAAGAAACAACCTGTACAGCGAACTGTATAAAAAGAATTTCAAAAAATCGTACGCCGGGAAACCAACAAAAAAGTATTTGCGAATAATGGAACAAATACAGAAAGCTGAAAGCAAGTTATAGTAAGTATTTGAGCCTTATTTGTACCTTGTATTTTATTAAGTTAATCTAAAGTATTAAAATAAAAGACTTTAAAGTGAACAAATAGTTTCCATGATAGAAACTTATAAACATACTTAGAACAAAATCGGGCAGATAGCCGATTCA
>DAOOBP010000084.1:0-8137 GCA_035407925.1 Salinivirgaceae bacterium | reverse complement strand
CTACGTTAAATCTGTGATTATCCGTTAAATCTGTGTCATCTGCGTTCCAATTACTTTTAACTTTATTAACTTTACAAACTTTTAACTCAATAAATATGAAAACACTTGTAAAATTATCACTGCTGACAGCTCTATCATTTACAGTTATAGCATGTCAGAAAACTGAAGAGATGCGCCAACCTGCTGAATATGTAAATCCGTTTATTGGCACGGATGCGCATGGACACACGTATCCCGGGGCAAGTTTGCCGTTTGGAATGGTTCAGTTAAGTCCGCAAACACGACTTACTGGCTGGGACGGCTGCTCGGGTTATCATTTCAGCGATTCGGTTGTTTATGGATTCGCTCACACAGCCTTAAACGGCACCGGATGTAGCGATTATGGCGATATTCTGATTATGCCCATTTCCGGAGATAAACCTCAGTTTTTAAATCAAGACTATTGCTCACAATTTGACAAAAACAGCGAAGTGGCAAAAGCAGGGTATTACAGTGTTTATCTAACAAAACCATCTGTTTTGGCTGAGCTTACTGCCTCTCAAAGAGCAGGTTATCACAGATATACATTTACAAATGGTGGTAAATCGGGGTTTATTATTGATTTGGAACATCGCGACAAGGTTTTAAACTCATGGATTGAGGTTGTTAGCGATACTGAGATCAGAGGTTTGCGCCAATCATCTAATTGGGCTAAGGATATGGTTTGGTATTTTTATATAAAGTTCTCGAAACCGTTTGAACAGGTAATATTAGCTAAAGATAACTTAGAACAACCTGATACTAAAAGAGTTGAAGGTACTAACATTAAGGCCTTTATAAAGTTTGATATTGCTGATAACGAAGCTGTTGAGATAAAAGTAGGATTATCGGCAGTTGATGAATCGGGTGCTTTGAAAAATTTTGAGTCAGAACTGCCTGAATGGGATTTTGCCAAAGTAAAACAATCGGCTTTCGACACGTGGAACAACGAATTGAGCAAAATAGAGGTTAACGGAGGCTCTAACGCTCAGAATATCGCTTTTTATACAGCACTTTACAGGACATACTTACAACCCAATGTTTATCAAGATGTTGACGGCAGATACAGGGGAATGGATAAAAATATTCACACAGCTACCGACTTTACAAATTACACAGTTTTCTCACTTTGGGATACATACAGAACATATCACCCACTAATGACCATAATTGAGCAAAAACGTACTGCCGATTTTATCAATACAATGCTAAATATGTATCGTTTAGGCGGTTTGCTGCCAATTTGGGAACTATCGGCTAACGAAACATACTGTATGATTGGGAATCACGCTATTTCTGTTATCGCCGATGCTTATATGAAAGGGATTGAGGGTTTTGATGCCGAGGAGGCTCTAAAGGCAATGATAAACAGCGCTGAACAAGACCATTTTGGGCTAAAACCATACAGAGAGCACGGTTATATCCCCGGAGATAAGGAGCATGAATCTATCTCTAAAACATTGGAATATGCATATAACGACTGGTGCATTGCCGTAATGTCAAAGAAAATGGGGAAAGAGGATATTTATCAGAAATATATCAAGCGTGCACAGTCTTATAAAAATATCTTAGACCCCGAAACGGGATTTATGCGTCCCAAACTCAACGGTGGCTGGTTATCTCCTTTTGATCCTACAAAAGTGGATTGGCATTTTACGGAAGCCAATTCATGGCAATATAGTTTTTATGTGCCTCACGATATAACCGGATTTTATTCACTTTTAGGTGGCAAAGAGAGAATGATAGAACAATTAGATGAACTATTTACTACAAATGTTGATGTCTCAGGACGTGATATGAAGGACATTACGGGTCTTATAGGACAGTATGCACACGGCAACGAACCGAGTCATCATATGGCTTATTTATATGTATTCGCAAACGAACCTTGGAAGACTCAACACTATGTTAGAAAGATTATGGACGAGTTTTACACCCCCACTCCCGACGGCTCTATTGGCAACGAAGATTGCGGTCAAATGTCGGCATGGCTTGTTATGAGTGCTATGGGGTTCTATCCCGTTACACCAGGGGCTCCCGAGTATATTATAGGTACACCATGGTTCCCTGAGATGTTGATAAATTTAGAGAACGGAAACAGGTTCAAAATAACTGCGAAGAACCTATCTGCAAAAAACAAATACGTTAATTCGCTGAAGCTTAATGGTGTAGATTATCCCAAATCATATATAAGTCATAATGAGATTATTTCGGGTGGTCATTTAGAGTTTTACATGACTGATAAACCCAATAAAAACTGGGCTGCCGCTGATGAAAATGTTCCTGTAACACATATTTCCGATAATCTGATACTACCAGTTCCGGTAATAAATTCAAAAGATAGGCGAATTCGCGACAGTATGGTTGTAGAAATTATAAAAGTTGTTCCGGATTGTCGCGTATTTTACACTTTAGACGACTCAGAACCTGATACAAGTTCTACTGAATACACCTCTCCTTTTGCGCTAAAAGAGACAGCAACGGTTAAGGCTGTTGCATACAACCCAGAGCTTGGATACAGCTTTGTTACCGAAGCCGATTTTGTAAAGATTAATTTGGATAAAAGGATAGAGATTCTCTCAAAATGGAGTAGCAGCTACCATGCAGGCGGCGCCGAAGCATTGATTGACGGCATAAAGGGTCAAGACAACTGGCGTTTAGGCAATTGGCAAGGTTATCAAGGTACTGATTTTGAGGCTATTGTTGATTTAGGAAAAGTAAAAGCCATAAAGTATATAAGCGCAGGATTTGTACAGGATATCAGGTCATGGATTTGGATGCCCAAGGATGTTACCTTTTACGGCTCAAAAGACGGTAAAACGTATCAGAAATTGGCTACAGTTAAAAACCTTGTTCCTATTCACGATTACACTATTCAAACGCAAAATATGAGCGCAAAAGTTAATGCAACGGTGCGATATGTAAAAGTTAAAGCTACTAATTTTGGCAAGATTCCATCTTGGCATCTTGGCGCTGGTGGACAGGCGTTTATATTTATTGATGAGATAGATATAGATTGAGTTAAAAGTTAAAAGTAGAAAGGTGCAAGGTGCAAGGTACAAGGTGAAAGGTGAAAGTGGAAAGGTGTGCGCTGAGAATTAATTTGTTGACTTGTGTTTTTAATACCGATTAGACATACACTATAGTCCAAATATCGCTATCTCTTTTTTGGACTATGTGTCTGTAACATCGGTATTTACAATTGTAAATTTTTAAAAAGATTGGACTATTTTAAAATTACAATTGGTATTAAACTCAGTTATCTGAGTATTAGCCCCTTAAAACAGTCAAACAAAATCACAAAAATAACCCGCAAACTTGTAACAACGAGAAAAACACTTTTGCAAAGCAAAAACATTTATGAATAAAAAATGCATCTGTTAGTTGAATCTACCATAATTGACTCAATTGGTTCATTAATGGTTCATAATTGGTTCATTGATGGAAAATGATAACGTCTTAATGAAGCCACAATAACGACAAGCAATAAAGAACCGTTTCCCCTATCCCACAAACCCAATGAAAATTGTATATTTGTGGATATTTACAAATGTACAGACCAATTTTCAACAAATGGAACTACACATCTTGAAACCGAGAAAGGCACTCAATAAAGCCTTTTTAAAAGTAAAGCCAAACAGAAGTGAAATTGAAATCTTCAAAACCAATCTCACCCAGTTATTAGACAGCATAAACGATGCAGAATCGGAAGAGTTTCATAAAAATCTTGTCATCGACTTTTTAAAGAAAACCTATTACGACCCTAACCATTTTGTAAACACTAAAGGCTGGAATGACCTTGTAATACACAACGGAGACAAAGCAACTTCAACGGTCGGAGTAATCATAGAAGCCAAAAAACCAACCAATAAAACAGAAATGCTGACCAAAGATAAAATCAATGTAAAAGCATTTCATGAATTGGTCTTGTATTACCTGCGAGAACGAATTACACTTAAAAACATCGAAATTAAGCACCTGATAGCCACCAACATAAACGAATGGTTTATATTTGATGCTACGGTTTTTGACCGTCTGTTTGCTCAAAATAAAAACTTAGTAAAACAGTTCAACGACTTCGAGGGAGGACGATTAGCAGAGACAAAAACTGATTTCTTCTACAAACAAATTGCCGAACCCTTTATTGCCGAAATAAAGCAAAATATTGAGTTTACGTACTTCGATATTCGCGAATTTGAAAAACCCCTCAGAAACAATGATAAGAAAGACGACAACAAACTCATAGCATTATTCAAGCTACTCTCTCCCGAACATCTTCTAAAATTGCCGTTTGCCAACGACAGCAACACGCTCGACAAATGCTTTTACAGTGAACTACTCCACTTAATTGGATTGACCGAAACGAAAGAGGGAAGCAAAAAAACAATCGAGCGAAATAAAGAGGGAGAAAGAAACAGTGGAGCTTTCTTGGAAAATGCTATTATCCAATTAGATAGCCTCGATAAAATCTCAAGACTCGAAAATCCAGACCAATATGGAGCAACCCTTCAAGAAAGGCTGTTTAATGTTGCTTTAGAGTTGAGTATTACTTGGATAAACCGAATCCTGTTTCTGAAACTATTAGAGGCTCAGTTAGTTACCTACAACAAAGGCGACAGCTCTTTTGAATTTTTAAACACCGAGAAAGTAAAAGATTATGACGACTTGAACAGTCTCTTCTTTCAAGTCTTAGCCCGAAACCACAACGAGCGAAACGAAGATGTTAAAACCCAATTCTCAAAAGTACCATACTTAAACAGTTCGCTTTTCGAGCCGACTGAAATCGAGCACTCAACAATTTTTATAAGCCAGTTGCAGAATGACAAAGCAATTCCGCTTTATTCACAAACAGTATTGAAAGATGATAAAGGCAGAAAACTGACAGGCGAAATAAATCCACTTGAATATTTGTTTGCTTTTTTAAGTGCTTACGACTTCACGAGCGAAGGAAGCGAAGAGATACAAGAGGATAACAAAACCCTTATCAACGCATCGGTTCTTGGGCTAATATTCGAGAAGATAAACGGTTACAAAGATGGTTCATTCTTCACGCCCGGTTTCATTACCATGTACATGTGCCGTGAGACCATACGTAAATCGGTAATTCAAAAGTTCAACGAAACCAAAGGCTGGAACTGCACCGACATTAATTCCCTATACGATAAGATTGAAGACCGAAACGAAGCAAATAAAATTGTAAACAGCATAAAAATCTGCGACCTTGCCGTAGGTTCCGGTCACTTCTTAGTCTCTGCACTCAACGAAATAATTGCAATAAAAAGTGACCTAAAAATACTGCAAGACCGCCATAGCAGACGTTTGAAAGAGTATTATCTTGAAGTTGTAAACGACGAACTGATTGTAACCGACGAAGACGGAGAACTCTTTGAATACAATCCAACAAACAAAGAGAGCCAACGTGTACAGGAAGCGTTATTCCATGAAAAACAGACAATAATAGAAAACTGCTTGTTTGGCGTTGACATAAACCCTAATTCAGTTAAAATCTGTCGATTACGTTTATGGATTGAGCTTTTAAAAAACGCCTACTACAAGAACGAAACCGAGCTTGAAACCCTTCCAAATATCGATATAAACATAAAGTGTGGCAACTCCTTAATAAGTCGTTTTCCTCTCGATGCCGATTTAAAACAAGCATTAAGAAAGAGTACAAGTAAGTGGACTATTGACGGTTACCGAGTTGCCGTCAGCACATATAGAAACGCCCAAAGCAAAGAACAAAAGCGTGAAATGGAGCGTTTGATTAACGAAATAAAAACCAATTTCCGTAGCGAAATCTCATTGAACGACCCGAAAGTAAAACGCCTTAGAGCCTTAAACGGCGAGCTGTTTTCAATGACAAACCAGGGTCAGCTTTTTGAACTTTCGCAGAGAGAAAAAACCGATTGGAACGCAAAGGTTGCCAAACTCACCGCCGATATTCAAAAGTTAGAAGCCGAGATTGAAGAGATAAAAAGCAACAAGATTTACGAAAACGCTTTTGAGTGGCGTTTCGAGTTTCCCGAAGTGCTGAATGATGATGGCGATTTTGTGGGGTTTGATGTGGTGATTGGGAATCCGCCGTACGGAGTCAAACTAATTGACATTGAAAAAGATTATTTGAAAAATAGATTTATTGCGACAAGTGGAGAGGTGGAAATTTATACCTTTTTCATTGAACTTGCTATGTCTGATTTGTTAAAACAGAATGGTCTATTTTCATTCATAACAACAAATACAATATACTACCTCGATAAATTTTCAGAGATAAGAAAAAAAGCATTTTTGAGCAATAAGATTATTTCACTTTTAGAACTAGAAAAACAAGTTTTTGCGGATGCGCCAGACATTGTGCCAGCAATTTATGTTTTACAAAAAAACAGTCAAAAAGATAACGTAATTATGCTTTATAAATCATCTGAAACAAAACGAATATATGATTTGGTTGAATTTGAAGATTTTAAAGTAAATAACATAGAGCAAAATAAATTCGAAACAAAAACAGACTTTGTTTTTAGTTTATCTACAAATCAAGCAAAAGAAAATCTATTAAAAAAACTATCGCAATTAGACACAATAAAAAAGTCTTTTAAGGTTGTTTATGGCATTAAAACTGGTGATAATAAAAGATTTTTATCAAAAGAAATTACGGGTACAGAAAATTGGAAAAAGTGTGCTTCATCTGCAAAAAACATTAAGAAATATACAATTGACTGGCAAGGTGACTATTTAAATGTTTGTGATGATTTGGCAGGTTTAAACAATATAAACTATGAGCAACCAAAAATATTAATTCAATATATCAGAAAATTAAGTATGCCTATTAGATTAGTTTGTGCACTAGACTTAAATGGTGAATACTATCCTTTGAACAATTTTTCATTTGTGGTTTCTGAAAACGGTAATTCTTTAAAAGTACTTTTGGGCATTCTTAACTCACGCTTAATGAATTGGTATTTTACAAATTCTTTTGTGGATTATAATATAAAACCGAAATACATTGAGCAACTACCATTGCCCGCAAAAGTTATTTCATCAGATTTGGAAAACAAAGTTACCGAAATCATTTCTTTAAAATCAAGAGATAAGGAAATAGACACATCAGATTTAGAATCCCAAATCGACCAATTAGTTTACCAACTTTACGAATTGACAGACGAAGAAATTGAAATAATCGAGAATGGAGTAAAATGATTGAAATGTGTATTAGTTAGTTGAAGTTACCAAAAACACTTTTGCAAATGCGATTGTTCTAAGTCAGATTTATTTGCTATATTTGTTTCGTAAACTATAATAATGCTGAAAGACGAACCACCGAAAAAAAGTGTATCTTTGACATCACAAAACGAAAATTGTAAAGACAAATTAAACGAATGAAATTACCTAAGTATCCGTTGGCTTCGAATGACAAGTTTACAACCTTTGAATTTACGAGCGAAGGAACAAAAGGTCTAATCCACAAACTTGTGCGTTACCAACAAACCAACGTGAAAGGCATTTACAATCTTGCATTTGGAGACAAAGACAACATAACGGGAGAAATTGACGATGAAGTAGTTTCAAATAATGGTGACAGCGAAAAGGTATTGGCGACAATTGTAGCAACAGTTTACGCTTTTTCCGACCAATATCCAGATGCTTGGATTTATGCGACAGGAAGCACAAAAGCACGAACACGACTTTACCGAATGGGAATAACAAAATTCCTAACAGAAGTAAAAGAAGACTTTGAAATATTAGGTGAATTGGACGGAGATTGGGAAGAGTTCAAAAAAAATATTGAATATGACGGATTTTTTGTGCGAAGAAAAAGAAAAAAATAATAACTTTGTAAAACAAACTTTATTGAAATGAAAGTATTAAAAGAAATAAAGAAACGTAAAATTCCAATCGTATCGGTTGACAAGTCTCTGAACAAATACGATAGCAAAGTCTTGTTTCCAGACAAATTGAAAAAAGCAAACGAAATGCTAAAAAAGGTTGGACTACCTAAACAGTGGATGACAACTTAAGCACTATTGCCAACATCGTGTATAAAACATTTGGCAGTCACTGGTATATTCAAGCATTTCATCTCGTATAAAAGTAGTTGTAACTTGATAGGAAATTGTTTCGAAAT
>DAOOBP010000083.1:0-8241 GCA_035407925.1 Salinivirgaceae bacterium | reverse complement strand
AAAGTCCGAGTGGATGCCCGTTATTAAGATGTCTGATGCCTTCTTTAATGCCTCGTAGCGTGTCTTGTGTAGGAGCCTGAACTTCGTTACCTATGGGAGTTACACATATAAAGTTTTCTTCCAATGTTTTTACCCGTGACAGAACATTATTTATAATAATTTTAAAATCTGGTCTTATACGGCCGAAAAGGTCAATCAATATTACCCCATCAAGACTTCCATAGGGATGATTGCTTATGGTGATAAAAGCACCTTCCGGAAGTTTTTGCAAGACTTCAGGATTAAGTACCTGATAATCCATACCTATATCTTTGAGAACGGCTCTTGTGAAGTCTGGACCTTTAAGTGCGAAATTCCTGTCATAAAGATCATTTACCTTATCTATTGCAAGGATACGCATAAGAAATTTTCCAAATGCATTTCCGCAACTTCCTTTAAACAACGGACTTAAGCTTTCAAGCTCTTCTGGCTCAAGTAATGGCATTAGTGTTTTTTATAATTAATTGATCAAAAAATCAAACCTGGGGTAGTCTCAAAATAAATATTCGACTAAAAAACAACAAAGCATCCTGGTCCAAATGCAAGGTGCTGAGATTAAGGGCAGTAAGGGCAGGCCTGCGTGTCCGTCCTCGGTGGCCAAGCTTCTACAAGTTTAGCAAATATCGAAAGTAAAACAGCAATTGGGCAATCGGAGACACCACCCAAGAAATTTCGCGTAAATTTAATAATAATTTAATGAGTATGTAACATATGTTTTACATAAATTACTCTTTCTTAAGTCCTAACTACAACTTTTGTGTTACTTTGTTGTATCTTTGGTGTTCTGAATAAACTGTTTGTCGACGCACATAGGTAGGAGAATGGTTGTGAATTACTTTCAAAAGTTGCAAAGGACATAAACCGTTGCTTAAACGACAGAAGTGGTGCAAAACCGATTTTTGACAATGTAAATGAGTAGTATAATCGAAATATCGTCAAAGGTTCCATGTGACCTTAGTGTAAAAAATAAAAAATAAACACATGAAAAATGTAGTAATTACCGGTGCTTCTTCAGGAATCGGACTAGCAACCGCGAAGCTTTTTGTAAAAAAAGGTTGCCAGGTGTACTGCTTAAGTCGCAGACCTTGTGACCTTAAAAAGGTTATCAACATTAAGTGCGACATTACAGACGAACAGCAGGTAAAAGAAGCGTTCAAGCAAATTCCGAAAATTGATGTTTTACTCAATAATGCGGGATATGGAATTTCAGGCGCAGCTGAATTTACAGAACTTTCAGAAATGAGAAATCAGTTCGAACTCAACGTCTTTGCTCACATGACTGTGACAAAAGCAGCTCTTCCAAAACTCAAGGAGTCAAAAGGAAAGATTATATTCATTTCATCTGCGGCGGCACTTTTTGCAATTCCGTTTCAGGCGTTTTATTCGGCTACAAAGGCAGCTATTGAGGCCCTTGCATCAGCTCTTAAGAACGAGCTCAAGATGTTTGGCGTAGATGTTTCATGCGTACGTCTCGGTGACGTTAAGACTGACTTTACAGCACAGCGTGCAAAGAATTTTGCAGGCGACGATGAATATGGCGGACTCATCGGCAGAAGTGTTGCAGTTATGGAAAGAGACGAGCAAAACGGCATGTCTGCAAAGACCATCGCAAAGGCTCTTTACAAGCTTTCACTCAAAAAGAAAATGCCGGTAATGATCACTGTTGGATTCCGGTATCAGTTCCTTGTATTCCTCAACAACCTTGTCCCAATGAACATAGTAAACAAAATCATTGGCGCAATGTATATGCCTAAGAAATAAGATTGTAAAATACAGAGGAAATATAACTAACTTTGTGGAACAAAACAGACGCACAATATGTTATCTGAATCTTATGCACTTGTAACGGGGGCGAGTTCCGGAATTGGTGTTCACTACGCAATAGAGTTGGCAAAACGCGGTTATAACCTGATTTTAGTGAGCAACGAGGAAGCAATTCACGAGGTGGGAAAATCAATTTCTATCAATTACAACAGTTTAATAAAGGTTTCAACGCTTGTTATTGACCTTGGGCAACATGATTCGGCAAAACACCTACACGAATGGTGTAAACAAAACAGTTTCAACGTTGAAGTGTTGGTAAACAATGCAGGCGTATATAAAAACAGCGATTTTATTGAAACATCTGAGGCTTTTAATATACTTCAAACCCACTTGCACATCACAACTCCGGTAATGTTGTGCTACTATTTTGGAAAAGAAATGTGCGAACGCAGACGTGGTTTTATTTTAAATTGCTCATCCATCACGGCACATATGCCCGTTCAACGATTGGCTCTTTACGGCTCGAGTAAACGTTTTCTGAAAAACTTTTCGCGCTCACTACACATTGAACTCATTGGTAAAGGTGTTGGGGTTACCACCGTATGTCCGGGCGCAGTGGCAACCGACCTCTATCAGCTAAGTAGTAAAAGCAAGAAAATAGGTACAAAAATCGGATACATCATCACACCCGAAAAACTTGCAAAACGTGCATTGAAAAAGATGTTCCGCAAAAAAGTGCTCTACATTCCGTGGTGGGGAAATCGCATCTTTATCGCAATTATTGCCGCTATTCCAACGTGGTTGTTAAAGTATATAAGGAAAAGAGGGATATATTAAATTACGTCACCAGCTCGCTATTAGTCGTGAATTGCTTTCAAAAAATTGTATCTTTGATATTCTGAACAACTGTTGTGTGTCTTGCAAACAACAATTTTGAGCTGTCTACTTTTTATGATGCACTAAGGGCATACGAGGGGTTAAAGCATAAAAAAGACGGGCAATACCAGAACTTTCAGAAGTTATTTTGTTGAAAAGTGGTAAGTTATTAGTAATAAAATAAGCCGATAGAGTCATTCTATCGGCTGGAACGGGGGACTTGCCCCAAAATGGGGACGAAGCACCCCCCGCACCGCAAATATACAACACTTATTTTAAATAACAAACAAATGGACAAAAATGAACAGAAGTAATTTCCAATTTTATTTTTAAATTTGTGCTTTTTAAATGCAATAATTTTTCATCATTTCCACTCGCCAAAAGCCCCACGTTCGGCTGAGCTTACGTTGAAGCCTTGAGGGATTTAGGGGATTCAAATTTTTTTATGAACAAAGACAAAGGCAATATAATAGTTTACAATACCGAAGACGGCAATGCAAAAATTGAAGTTCGTCTTGAAAATGAAAATGTGTGGCTTACGCAGGCACAGCTTGTTGAGTTATACCAATCGAGTAAATCAAATGTAAGCGAACACATCAAACATATTTTTGAAGAAGGAGAGTTGAGTGAAGATATGGTTGTTCGGAAATTCCGAACAACCACTCAACACGGTGCTATTGCGGGTAAAACACAAGAAAAACTAACAAATTTCTATAATCTTGATATGATTATCTCCTTGGGTTACCGTATAAAATCGCGCATAGCCACGAAGTTCAGAATATGGGCTACTGAAAGGCTGAAAGAGTACATTGTCAAAGGTTTTACAATGGATGATGAACGGTTGAAAAATCTTGGCAACGAATTATTAGCAATAGAACTGTGAGACTACTGATTCAACATCGCTTTTTTATACAACTTTAACAAAAATAATTGCCCTTATATTTAGATTGTGTTAGATAAATGTCTATCTTTGTGATGTGTTAATCAAGCGATCATTGATATTATGAAGTATTCAGAAATTGAACGTAAACTTGCAAAGGCGGGTTGCTACTGGGTGCGGGACGGCAAGAAACACCCGCAATGGTATAGCCCGATAACAGATAGCTATTTTGATTTGAGTTATCACAAAAGCGAAGAAGCCAAATATGGCACAATGAAATCAATCAGTAAAATATCAGGGGTTAAACTGTAACCCCTGACAAAGAAGAAAGGAGAAAAAACATGAAAGTAGATGTATTAATAGAAAAAGGATTAGACGGAACGTTTGATGTGCACTTTGATCCGGACAAAGAATATAATCTGGGCTTTGGGTTACTGGGGCAAGGTAATACGATAGATGAAGCCATAGAAGATTTTTATTTAAGTCTGAGTGAAATGAAAGAATTGTACAAAGAAAGAAATAAAGAATTTCCCGAAAACATTGAATTTGGTTTCAAGTATGACGTACCTTCATTTTTGGCGCATTACAAAAGCATTATTACACTTACCGGATTAGGTAAGCTAACCGGTATTAATCCGAAACAGCTAAATCATTACGTAACCGGTGTACGTAAGCCAAGTGCGAAAACTGTAGAGAAAATCGAAAAATCTTTACAAACTTTTGGCAAAGAATTAAGTCAATTAGAGTTTGCTTGATTAATACACTCGTAAAATCTTTTAATACCACCGCTCGAGTTTTAACCCGGGCGGTGTTTTTTGCTCCTTTCAAAGCTTCTTGTGAATTGCTTTCAAAAAATTGTATCTTTGATATTCTGAGCAACGAAGTGGTTTGATGAATGAAAATGAATGACTATTTTTGAATGAATTAAAAAATTACAGATTATGAAGACAAGATTACTAATATTAATTCTTATGGTTTCAGTTTGCACTTTTTATGCACAAAGAAACGGATACACAAATCTTGAACAGAACCTCGACGGCGTGAGTGGATTGCAAATCGGCTGACATGTTGTGCAGACTGAATGTCTATGAAGTGCACACAGGAACTTAACAGGTGGATTTGAGAAAAAGTCTATCTGTCCCCAGTCATGGTCAACGTATTTTAGCGTTGGGACATTTGCTGTCAATCCGTTTTGAATTTGTTGGATAATTTCTTTCATGTTCCAAAATTCTTAAATCTGTTATTGATAAAGTTCTTTAAGTTTTTGTTAAACCAATCGTCGGCAATTTTTTTGACAGCTTGATGTACGATCGGATGTTCGTCGATAAATTGGCGTTACAGTGATAGTTCCATCGGTGTTGTGGATATTTGCATAAGGAATCGATGATTGCCATTTGATGGCATTGTCGTGGATGATTTGAGATTGCAACGATTTACGCAACGCACCGGTACGCATCATAAGAGAATCGATTAAATTTAGCCGGTTTCCATGCTATATTGAAAAAAGCTTTTCGCTCAAAGTTACGATCAAATTCATCACCCAATTCAACTTTGATATTTTTTAATAACTGATTGAAAAGTTGCTGATATGTTTTCACTTAAATAGCTATTAATTACGAATTAAATATTACAATTATGGACTTAACTAATTTGCGAAATAAAACCATTTTCGACTTTACGGATGATCTTGAGATTCTTGAGGAGTTGGTGAGTACCACTGATGAAGAAACGTTTTTAAAAGGGTTGACACCCATCGGACGTGCTTTCTCTATGATTGATTACGCTGAATATATTCAGAACGATGAAATGGTCAGAGCTGTAAAAAAAGCCTTTGAGCCTGAATTTTCAAACTTTATTACAGAATAATATCGTTCAAAAAATCTTTGAAATATGGCATTGTTATTTCTTATTTGTCTTTTATTAATTGCCGAAATAATTGTTGAAAAGTTTGCATCACCCAAAAATGTTTTTGTACATTTACACCGGATGGGGGGAACACCACCCCTCGACCCTGACCTTGGGATTAGCTTGAAAAAGTTAGTCCCATTGTATTTTATTGTATCATTGGCGTTTCGAATAGCTACAAAGAAAAGGAAAATTTAATCGTATGCAAACAATACAAATAGTTATAGAAAAAAGTGCCGACTCATACGGTGCATATGCCGAAAATGTGCCCGGTATTTATGGAGCCGGAAACACAGTGAAAGAATGCAAAGAGTCTATATTAGATGCCATAAAAACAGTAAAAACCTTTGATAGCGACCAAATACCGGAAGCATTAAAAGGAGAATACACGATTGCATATAAATATGATACCGAAAGACTTTTGAAGTACTATAAGTGAATTCTATCAAATCTGGCAATTGAATGCATTGCCGAAATCAGAAATTAATACATCATACTCTACCGAACTAAAGAAACTGCTATCGGCAGCATTTAAAAACCCGGATAGTCCGGAAAACCGTTGGTATGCCGTGGTGTGTCAGCTGGCGAAGCTGAAATAGCAGCAGCACTCCGTCAAAATGTGTTAGATGCCGGTAAAGACGCGTACAAAAGTTTCTCAGCTGAAAATCGCCGAAAAGCGATTAACCGGAGCCTCTCCAAAAATTTTGGATTAGATGTAGAAAATTAAATTTGTAAAATTGGAATATGTTTTATAGATTTGTGTTACTAAATAATTGCTAATTATGGAGACGATAATGTTTCTTTTTATTTCGTACGCTGTTATTTGTCTGTTGGTATCAACTACCGGCAGAGAGCTTATTGGATTTACACGAAGGACAACCTTTTTTGTTAAGTTTTTGAGTAATATTTTTTTAACTCCTCTCTTTGGATGGATAATTATAAGGATTTTAAACCTACCAGTAGTAGACGATAGTGTAAACGAAGAAATGATGAAAAAAATTAAGCGAATGGATTAGCTTAAAACAATATTTTTAAGAGCCGGTGCAAATTTATACCGGCTTTTTTTGTCCTTTCACGACGTTGTGAATTGCTTTCAAAAAATTGTATCTTTGATATTCTGAACAACCAAGAACCGTTGCAGAAACAGTAAATCAACTTGTCGCGAGACAAAGTTATCCAGCTTTTTTGAAAAAGTTGGGCGGTGAAGCAAAACATCAGAAGTGGGTAATGCAAAACGGTCTGGGGTATAACGACACTGTCGGAAATTTGAGAAAACTGCTAACAAAGCTGAATATAGATGAGAGCGAATTTGTGAAACAGGCAAATATAATCTTAATGAAAGATTATGAGGGGATAGATAAAGAGATAGAAAACCTGCTTGTAAAAATAAGCAAGACGAAAGATTTGAAACGTAAAAATTCAATCATACTTGCATTTCAGATGATTGAAAGTGAATATTTTCCAATGTACTTAAATACGATTTATTAAAAATCTCGCATCAAAAGACCTTTGTGTCCGCTTGAAAGTTTTGGATATATTTCGTCAGCTCTTTTGTTATCACCGCGCATACGAAACAAAAGGTAAAGATGATAATTGTAGTCATTAATATTGGGGTGTTTTAAGTACAGCTCACGAAATTCTTTGTCTTGAAATCCTTTGAAACGTTGCATTTCAATTTCCGTGGGGTTGTGGTCAAATATTGTTTCCATAGCTGTGTGAATTTTTCACAAAGATAATAAAAAGCGGGCGATTAACCCGCTTTGGTTTTTAATTTATTCCTTACTTCCCGCCCCGTGTTTCTTCCGCAGGATGTTTTGTCTCGTTATAACACATTTACGCGTTGATTTAGGGTTGTTTTCGGCGAGCTTATGTGCCCAGAGTGTTTCCAGCTTACAACCTATCTGTTCTTCGCTAAAACGCTCGTAAATCGCCGCTAACGAACCGAAATAATACTCTTTCTTACCGTCAACCGGGAGAAAGAATTCAACTTTAATGATTTGTGATTTTGTTACTCTGTCTTTCATATCGCTCTGTTTTTAAAAATCAAACTTTTCTTCAACGGGTACAATTCTGATAAGTCAGAAAGAAGTGTGTTGTGAATTGTTTTCAAAAAATTGTATCTTTGATATTCTGAACAACTGCCTGTACTCTTCGCGCCAGGACCATTCAGTTGTGAATTGCTTTCAAAAAATTGTATCTTTGATATTCTGAACAACTGTTAAGCGCTATCACCGAGCTGATGGAGGTTGTGAATTGCTTTCAAAAAATTGTATCTTTGATATTCTGAACAACTATGTTGTCCACATGAATTTTAAAGTTTACGTTGTGAATTGCTTTCAAAAAATTGTATCTTTGATATTCTGAACAACTGATCTGAACAGTTTTACTTTCCATTTTTTGTTGTGAATTGCTTTCAAAAAATTGTATCTTTGATATTCTGAACAACCATCGTGATACAATTTGAATGGGGATACCTGTTGTGAATTGCTTTCAAAAAATTGTATCTTTGATATTCTGAACAACCACTACCTTATGCCGTAGCTAAAGTTTACGGTTGTGAATTGCTTTCAAAAAATTGTATCTTTGATATTCTGAACAACAGAAGTGCCTGCAGAGTGTTGTGATAAAGAGTTGTGAATTGCTTTCAAAAAATTGTATCTTTGATATTCTGAACAACCAACGAGCTTGAAGAAAAAGCCACAGATGAGTTGTGAATTGCTTTCAAAAAATTGTATCTTTGATATTCTGAACAACATCTTCTGCATCAGAAATTCTAA
>DAOOBP010000082.1:2301-8384 GCA_035407925.1 Salinivirgaceae bacterium | reverse complement strand
CGAAAAAAGAGGAGTTAAACACACAGGTTCACATTCGTGATTTTGAGAGAGTTATTGTAAACACAATTAATATAATTCGCGACAGCCATTTAAGTATTCTTTCGCAGTCTTATTCAAATAAAAATCCATACAAAGCATCTATCTCTTTTGGTTGGCTTAATGATTCTTTATTTGTAACACGAACAACGCTTGATAATTCAAAGTATTATAAAAGGAAGATATCTGAAGTTGATGGGATAAGTGCAGATTCTCTAAAAAAATTAATAAAAACCTATATTAGATCTGCAGACGGATATGTTGTCAGCGTTCCGGAATTTGCTTTGCTGACAGTTGGTCATCTAGATTATTTCCTATATGGTCAAAATGCGGCAAGCGACCATATTCTGAATATTAAATTTGATAACGGCGAAATCAAATATTTTGAAGGCATAAAAACCTCTCCGAGTTCATGTGTGCCTTTATTTCCAGACTGGAAAGAATTTTACCTTACAAACCTTTATCGAAAAAAATATTTGGTCGATAGTTTAGATAAACAAACTGCATATATCGGGTTGAGTACGTTTGAATTAAATGAAGTTGAAACTGATAATATAGAAAATTTTATAAGAGAGATTTCACAAAAAGAGACCCCAAATCTAATTATAGATTTGCGAAATAATCCGGGGGGATATGTATCGGTACTTTCCAAACTCTTCTCTTTTATCACTCAAGAGCCATTTTATCTTGGCTGCTACACGAAAGTTAATAAGAGAGGCGGATATGAGTATTTTAGCCATTCCTTGAATTATAAAGACGATACTTCTATATTGTTTCCCGATTATCACAAAATGCCCGATAGAGACGGTTTTTACAGATATTACAGAAACGAAATTCAGCCCGATACAACAACTAATTACAAAGGTCGAGTATATGTTTTGACAAATGAAAGATCGTTTTCAGCATCGACAGACTTTGCGGGATTAGTAAAAAAATATCGGCGAGGTGTAACTGTAGGTCGGGAAACAGGCTCAACATATCATCAACTAAAATCCAAAATGTTCACCAATTTAAAATTGCCAAACTCAAATATAGATATAAAAATTCCAATGGTTAAGACTGTATTTGATACCGTTGTTAATAATACTTTCCCTTGGGGGCGCGGTGTACTGCCTGATTACGAAGTGAAATTATCTTTAGAGGAGTTGGCTTATGAAAATGGAGACACCATATTAAACTACACCAAAACCTTAATATCTGAAAACAAATACATTATAGAACAGGAAGAGACAAGTTCTGAAACCGTCTCAGAAACCACCAATAAAACAAAACAGGCAATTGCTGTAGCAGCTTTGTTGCTCGTGGTTGTGTTGATAGTGATTTTTAAAACACGACGTGGGAAAAAATGAAAATTGTTTTTTATGTTTGTGGGAAGCCAATCCAAATTTTAATTATACCGAATTAGGTATAATTAAAAGAAAACGACTGATAGCAATAACTTTGTTGTTTTGATCAAAATAGTAGCTGTTGATGTGATAGCCTCTTTTATTGCTTTCAACACTTCGACTACGCTCAACGCAACGCTTTATAAACTTTTAACTCAATTAATATGAGAGCATTTGGAAATATTTACTGGTCGGTGAAATATGTGATAATAACTATTATTGCTTTTTTTGTTTTTCAGTCATGTACTTTGGAAAAGAAACTGCCAAATAGGAACAATCAGATTTTTAAAGAGAATTATACATATTTCGCAAATGATGAGTTAAAGATTTCATTAAAATATTTTGCTGATTACGATTTTCAAGAAGTTTATGACCGTAACATAAAACGTTCTTATGACAGCCGTGTTATGAGAAAATATTTTAAAAAGAAATATTTTGTCTATGCTAACAAAACATTTATAGAGCCTTTATTTGAAAGTGCTCTTTTTATCGTACCTGAAGCTAAGTTTAACAAATCCGATTTAAGGTCGTTTACTGAACACAAATTGGAAAATCAAAATATTTTTTATCAACACGTTGATAGCTTGGATTATACAAAATATAGAATATATCCGTATGTCGAGCAAAACAGTTTTCTGCTTTTTGCATATAAAGCAAAAAACAGGTCGCATTTTTTTAATATTAAAGAGTTTGAAAATTATATTTTTCCTTCGTTAACAATGGGTGCGAACTATAAAAAACATGTTCTGCAATCTCCATTCGATGCGGCTAATCAATCATTTTTTGCAATTGACAGCTCACTGAACTATCTTGCTCCTGTTGCAATGTTGGAAGCTCGGAAAAAACAGTATGAAGAACAGTATCATGTGTATATTCAGGCATTAGCAACATATACTTCTTTTATTGAAAATCACGACTCTTTACAAAATTATTTAAAATTTTGGGTTGATAATACAAAATATCGGCTCAATAGAGATATTGATTTAGATGCCTCAAAAATAGCTTTTGATGAGAATTTTATCGAGCAGTTGAAAGTTATTGCCGATACAAATCGGGTAATTATGCTTAACGAAAATCACTTTGCTCCGAAAGACAGATTTATGATGTATAACTTGTTGGACTTATTTGCAAAGAGGGGTTATAAGTATCTTGCTATAGAAGCTATTTGGGAAGATGGAGACACCTTAACCCAAAGAGGTTATCCTGTTTTATCGTCAGGATTTTATACCCGCGAACCGACCATGTCAAATATGATTAGAAAAGCTATCTCTTTGGGATTTAAGATAATAAATTATGATACGTGGAAGGGTAATAGAGACTCTTTGCAGGCTAATAATATCTTTGAGAAAACAATACAACAAGATAGCAGTGCGAAAGTTTTAGTACATGCCGGTATTGGGCATATTAACGAAACAAGAGAACATGGTAAGAGAAAAAACATGGCAGGCTATTTTTACGATATTTCCGGAATAAATCCATTTACAATAGATCAATTAGAGTTTATGCCTCTATTGCATTTGTTTGAAAATCACTACGTAGGGATTATACAAAAAAATGATTTCCCGCAAAATGGAAAAGTTATTAATGTCGATGCCTATCTTTTGAACAATCTTGATTTCGAGGATGATTATTTCGGCAATTCAAGGGAGACCTTTGCTGTAAAAATAGACTCGCTCGATAATCCCTATGAAGATGAAACTTTTGTTGCATATTTGTACGTTAAAAGTGAATATGAACAACATGCCAATAAAGCAATTCCAATATCTGTAAAATTAATTAACTATCGACAAGAAAAGGTAACATATAAAATAGACTTATGCGACAAAAACGAACTGCTGTTCATAGTTCGCGACAGATTTAACCAAATTGTATTTGTAAAACCAGTTTCGTTAATAAGATAATAGTAAAGACGGAGCATGCTCCGTCTCTACGATACTTTACAAACTTTTAACTTTTAACTAACCCAATGAAAGCAAAAACATTTCCAATTTTAGCAACACTATTATTAGCATCCAATTCACTGCTCTTTTCGCAAAACGATTGGGAAAATCCCCGTGTTTTTAAAATCAACAGAGAGGATGCCCGTGCAACATTCTTTTCGTTCGATTCCGAACAGCAAGCAATAACAGGCGATTTAAACGCAAATGCCAACATAAAAACTTTAAACGGAAAGTGGAAGTTTAACTATGTAGGCAGAGCCTCGCAACGCCCAACAGATTTTTACAAAACCGATTACGATGTTTCGTCTTGGGACGATATTGATGTTCCGAGCAATTGGGAATTGAGTGGCTACGGCTACCCGCATTATTTGAATGTAGAGTATCCGTTTAAACGTAATCAGCCGTACATCGCCGATGAGTACAGCCCTGTAGGGTCGTACGTTACTTTCTTCAACCTGCCAGCAAGCTGGAAAGATAAGGAGGTTTTTATTGAGTTTGGTTCTGTTAAATCGGGATACTACCTGTGGATCAATGGCAATAAGGTTGGATATAGCCAAGATTCAAAACTTCCGTCAGAGTTTAATATTACGAAATATTTGGTCGAAGGTGAAAACAGATTGGCGGTTCAGGTATTTCAGTTTACAGATGGCAGCTACCTTGAAGATCAAGACTTTTGGCGAATTTCAGGGATACAAAGAGATGTCAGGCTCTATGCAAGAAACAAATTACACGTTGCCGACTTTTTTGCTAAGACCTCGCTTTCAGACAATTACCAAAATGGAGTTCTCGATTTAAACGTTTTGATTAAAAACTACAATAGTAAAAATGTATCGAAACACAATTTAGCGTACAAAATTGAAGATGCTTTCGGAAATGTAATTGTTTCCGAGAGTGCAGTTGTTAGTGTTAAAAAAAATGCATCGGAAACAGTTAATTTTAAGCATGTTATAAGTGATGTGAAACAATGGTCGGCAGAGATTCCTAATTTGTACAGGCTAACAATTGTTTTGTCCGACCAGAACAACAGGGCACTCGAGTATATATCTACAAAAATAGGTTTCAGAAGTGTTGAAATAAAGGGTGGTCAGTTATTAGTCAACGGTCAACCTATTCTTTTAAAGGGTGTTAACAGACATGAACACGATATGCATTACGGACATGTTGTTGACGAAAAAATGATGCGTAAAGACTTGGAGCTTATGAAACAACACAATTTTAATGCTGTTCGTACCAGTCACTATCCCAACGACCCTGTGTGGTACAAACTATGTGATGAGTACGGCATTTACGTGTATGACGAGGCTAACGTAGAGTCGCACGGATACGGCTATGCAAGAGAGCACACATTGGCAAACAAGCCCGAATGGGAAGCTGCTCATATCGAGAGAATTATGAATATGGCAAAAAGGGATAAAAACCATCCTTCTATTATTGTTTGGAGTATGGGCAACGAAGCCGGCACAGGACCCACGATGCTCAATGCGTACAAAATGCTTAAAGAGTTTGACGATAGTCGTGTTGTGTCATACGAAAGAGCCGAAATGGAAACAGATGTAAAAGAGAGACACACAGATATTGTCGGATTGATGTATTGGTCTGTTAAAAGCCTGAAAAAACACTGGTTAGGAACCGACCCCGACCGACCATTTATTTGGGCAGAATATTCTCACGCTATGGGCAATAGTAACGGACACTTTCAGGATTATTGGGATTTTGTTGAATCGGAGCGTCAAGTGCAAGGGGGCTTTATATGGGATTGGGTTGACCAAGGCTTGGCAAAATATGACGAGCACGGCAAACTCTATTGGACTTATGGCGGGCATTACGAGCCTGAAGGGATAAACCACGACGGCAACTTTTGTCTGAATGGAGTTATCAATGCCGACAGGACAGTCCATCCTGCTATCTACGAAATTAAAAAAGTGTATCAAAACATCGGTTTCAGCAATCTCGATATCGATAAAAATAAAATCACCATAAAGAACAAATACTTTTTTAAAAACACCGAATATTATCTGTTCAACTGGGAAATAGTTGCAGACGGAAAGATTATACAACAAGCCCCATTAGTTGTTTTGGGCTCTATTAACCCGCAAGAAGAAAAAACAGTTGATTTGGATATTAACAAACTAGACCTAAACAAGTACAACGAAGTGCTTTTCAATATTTACGCCGTTAATATGAAAGAGACTATAGGTGTACCATTTGGGCATATCGTAGCTTCAGAACAGTTTATCATTAAGGAAGCCGATTTGAAACCCGATTTTTATAAAGGCGATAAAAAAGTTACAGTTTCCGAGAATAAAAATGAAATACTTTTGTCGGGCGAGAATTTCTCTATAAAATTCGATAAAAATATAAACGCAATAAACAGCTATATATTAAACGATTATGAGATTCTTGAGGCTCCGCTAACAGCCAATTTTTGGCGCGCTCCAACCGATAACGACTACGGCAACGGAATGCAAAAACGCTGTGCCGCATGGAAGAACATTGTTGAAGAGAGCAAAAACTACAAACACGAAATTGTTACAACGGCTGACAACAGTATTGTTTTAAAAACCTCGCAAATTTTAAATAACAATCACGGAACTCTTGATATTGACTATCAAATTGCCGGAAACGGACAAATTATTGTTTCGTATAAATACGCACCCTCGGATACTACAATATCCGAAATTCCAGTTATAGGAATGAAAATGCAATTAAAAAAGTCGATTAA
>DAOOBP010000082.1:0-2201 GCA_035407925.1 Salinivirgaceae bacterium | reverse complement strand
TCCTAAAAAGGGCATTTGTAGCAAAATAATTTTGAACTGAATTACTTTTGTGCTTACTTTGTATATACCAAAATCATAAGAAACATGGAAAGTGAAAAACAAGTCAATTCAGGATATTACAACAAATCCGATTATATCTGGATATCGGTTGCCTCAATATTTTTGATAGTTCTTATAATCATAGGTTTAACCCGGGAAAGTGTTCAGGAGCCATATAATCAAGGGATAAATATTATTCCGAAACCCAACAGTATTATTATGGGAGAGGGTGTTTTTGAAATAAACAGAAAAACGGTTTTTGTTGTTGCTGATAGTTTGCAAACAGTGAAAACTATAGTAAATCTGAAAAACAAGATAAAAACAGCCACTGGATTGAATTTAAAAACGGTCACTGTAAAGCCCAAATCAAATTTTATTGAGATATTTTTGGATCATGCAGACACTAATGGAACAGAGGGTTATACATTAGTAGTTAAACCAAATTTCGTAAAAGTTAGCTCTTCGGCATTAGCGGGAATTCATAATGGATTACAAAGTCTTTTGCATCTTTTACCTGCTGAAATAGAGTGTCTTAGAAAAAAGGCTACAGTCGATTGGCTTATACCTTCGGTAACAATAAACGATTCTCCTCGTTTTCGTTGGCGGGGCATGCACTTAGATGTTTGCCGTCATTTTTTACCTGTCGAAGAGATAAAAAAGCATATCGACATGATTTCCAAGTACAAGCTAAATACGTTGCATTGGCACTTAACTGATGATCAGGCGTGGCGTATCGAGATAAAGAAATATCCTTTGTTGACTCAAATTGGCTCGAAAAGAATTGAGGGCGAGGGGTTTGAGCATAGTGGATATTACACACAGGAGCAGATTAAAGATATCGTTCAGTACGCAGCCGACCGATTTGTAAATATTGTTCCCGAAATAGAGATGCCGGGACACGCTTTAGCTGCATTATCAGGATATCCGCATTTGTCGTGTACTGGAGGACCATTCACACCGCGTATTATTTGGGGAGTGGAAGAAGATGTTTTTTGTGCAGGAAAAGAGGAGACTTTTCAGTTTTTGGAAGATGTTATTAACGAGGTGGTTACGCTGTTTCCATACGAATATTTTCATATCGGGGGCGATGAATGTCCAAAAGACCGATGGAAAGAGTGTGAACTATGCCAAGAACGTATTAAAAATGAGAACCTTAAAGATGAGCACGAACTGCAAAGCTACTTTGTAAAACGAATTGAAAAGGTTTTGCTATCGCATAATAAAAAGATGGTTGGTTGGGATGAAATTCTTGAAGGAGGGTTGGCTTCATCTGCAACCGTAATGTCGTGGCGCGGAGAGCAGGGAGGAATTGAAGCTGCCAATATGGGTCACGATGTTGTTATGACACCCGGAAGTCATTGTTATTTAGACCATTATCAAGGTTCGCCGAAGGTTGAACCCGTTGCGATTGGTGGTATGACAACCTTAGAGAAAGTTTATAGTTACGAACCGATACCCGATAAAATAAACTCCCAAAATACTCACCATATACTCGGAGCTCAGGGAAACAATTGGTCTGAATATCTTTATAAGCCTGAGAGAGTCGATTATATCGTATATCCACGCATTTTTGCATTAGCAGAAGTTAATTGGACAACACCAGAATTGAAAGACTTTAATTATTTTCTCATGCGACTTGATAATCATCATGTTCGTATGGATTTGAAGAAAATTAATTATCATATTCCGTTACCAGAAGGTCCTGCAAATGTAGAAGCATTTGTAGATTCTATCATTATTGCATTTACAACGTCACGAGATATAGATATTGTTTATACAACTGATGAAAGTGAACCTCACCATAAGTCTGAGCGCTATGAAAGACCGTTGGTTTTTAAGGAAAGTGCTATTTTAAAAGTGGCAACCGTGTTAAAAACCGGAAAAACAAGTCCGGTAAGGACAATAAATATCATTAAGCAAGAGTACGCGCCATCAGTAAAATCGGAGGAAATTACAAATGGGATAAAAGTTTCTCTAACCAATGGAGTATTCCGCAAAGTAAGCGATGTTAACAACGCCAAAGAGTGGGCAGATACAACTATTGAAAATATGAACCGTTTTCATAGACTTTTTGATATAAAAAAACCTTCTGCCGCTATTGCAACAGGATTTATTAAGATTCCTGAAAATGGTGTTTATCGGTTCTCCACAAATGCCGATCA
>DAOOBP010000081.1:0-8412 GCA_035407925.1 Salinivirgaceae bacterium | reverse complement strand
AGAACTTTATTCCCCATATTAAAATATCATCGGTTTGTTTTTTATTATTTTTCCACGTTAAAAACTCATTTTCAAGTTTGGATAACTGTTTTTTAAATGGTTCTTTATAGATTGTTGCTAAGTAATTCAAGAATTCAGAACCGCCATATTTAGAGTAATCTGTTCCACCCAACTGGTCTTGAAAACCATCGGTGTACATATACATAACATCGCCTTTTTCTATAGAATATTGTTTGTAAGTGTATTTTACAGGTATCCTATGTGTAAAAATGCCTCCAACTGCAAAAATGTCACCTTCGATAATATTGATCTCATCTTTCTTTATTAGCAATGTTCTGTGGTTAGCTGATGCAATTTGTATTTCCTTTAACTCAGGATTATATATGCAAACAGTTATATCCATGCCGTCGTTTTGGATATTGTCAATTTCACCCTTTTGACGTAGGATTGTTCTTATGCCATCGTTTAAATGAGTGAGAATTTGTGCAGGGTTTTGAATTTTGTGACTGACAGTATCTTTAAGCAGTGTATTTCCTATCATTGACATAAAGGCTCCGGGAACACCGTGTCCTGTACAATCGGCTACAATTATAATATAAGAGTCATCAATTTGATTAAACCAATAAAAGTCACCACTAACAATATCTTTTGGCTTAAAGAATATAAATGTGTCTGTAAAAACAGCTCTAATTTCCTTTATGTCGGGAAGCATTGATTTTTGGATTCTTTGAGCGTAGGTCATGGAGTTAAGCATTAATTGATTTGCTTTTTCCAACTCTATATTGGCGCTTTTAAGGAGTTCGCTTTGTGAATACAACTCTTCTCTTTGTTGCGATATCTCCTCTTCTGCAAGTTTAATATCTGATATGTCGGTGCATATCACCACAACCTTATCTGTTTGTAATTCAAACTCATAAACAGGCGACACAGTAATTTGCATCCATTTTTTTTGGTTTTTAAAAGTGGTTACTATTGCTTCAAAGACGTTAGGTTCAGATGTTTCAAGTGTCATTTGTAGGACCTTTGTTAGGTTTTGTAACCTAAGTAAAATCTCTCTGTTTTGTTGGCTGTCAGTGTTTTTAAAGTTTTCAATCTCAAGCATTTTCAACATTCCGTTATTTATGTACTGAATTGAATTAGGGTATTTTATTATTAAAACCCCGTTGTCGGTTTGTTGAGCTACTGCTGATAGTTGAGATAGCTGCTTATTTGCGAACTCTATTTCTCTAGATTGCTCTTTTATTTGTTCGTTTTGCACTTTTATTTTCTCATTCTGTTCACTTATATTTAGCGCTTTTTGTTGAAGTTCTTTAGTTCTGCTTAGTATAGTTTTTTCAAGACGTTCATTCTGTTTTTTTAGACTATAAGTATATAGTTTTATTGTTAATATTAAAACTATAATTGCAACAATAATGTATATTGATATCATCCATGTTGTTAGGTACCAAGGTGTTGATATTGAAAAATGTAACTCAGCAACTTCCGATACGCTATCAAACACGTTAATGCTTCGCACTTTAAAGCAATAATTACCAGGAGGAATATTTGTGTACTCTTTTTCAGCATTTGAACCTAAATCGATCCACTCTTTATCGAAGTTCTCTAATATACATTCATATCTAATTGAGTCTTGATAAAAATAATAAGGGGAAATAAAATTTACCTTTAAATTATTTTTATCATATTCAATTGGCTGTTTGATTTTCATATTGTATGAGTCATATTCAAACGGATAGAATCCCTTAAACACACACTCTTCTCCGAACTGTATTTCTCTAAATATTGTATAAAACTTTATTGTATCTAATGTTGGTTTATTTTTGTCGTAGAAACATATTCCATCGACAAACAGGGTTACTACAAAGTTCTCAAAAAGCATTATTAATTCCGATGTCGGTACTATTTTAAAAGGATTTTTTATAAGTTCGCTGGGTTTGTTGTTATGATTTTTTATAAACATTAACTCTTTTTTTGTTGTTGCCCAATAACCGTCTAAAGCGGTATCAAGTGTTATCTGTAAAAGATTTTTTTTAAGTTCTTTAAATTGTTCAAAATTTTCATCTAAAAACAGTGTATCAACACTTTTATCTTTGTTGAAAACAATTTTATAAAGACCATTTGATGCACATATATAGGCATTTGAATCTATCAGTACTGGTATGCCATAGGCAGCGTTAAAGCCAAGTTTTTTGTCTATCAATTGAGCGATATCTTTCTTTGTACTGTCTCTATATACATTAAATAATTTTTCGGAATAAAGCCCTGCAATAACATGATATTCTCCAATTTCAATAACTTTTTCAACAGTACCTGTTAGGTTTTCTATTTCAGTTGTACTGTTTTTGTTTTTCAGATCTAACAGGCGTGAATTGTCGATTCCCCCAATAA
This sequence comes from Salinivirgaceae bacterium, assembly GCA_035407925.1. Lineage (GTDB taxonomy): Bacteria > Bacteroidota > Bacteroidia > Bacteroidales > Salinivirgaceae > JAAYQU01. The sequence goes on along the minus strand of DAOOBP010000081.1, from coordinate 6,024 downwards.
AAAGAATTTGGTCCTTTTGTGAATAATCTGTGATTGTATATCCATCTGCAGTTGAAATTATTGATTTGACTTTATCGGCAGCCATTTCAAGAAGTTCAAAACCTAGTAAAACAAAAACTCTATTATTTAAACTATGTATTCCCCATCCACCATTTTGATTTACGATTAGTTGTTTTAAAGGTTTTGCGGGGAGGCTAAAAAGGTCTTCAGTCTGTATAAAAGATAGACCACCCATATTTGTAAAATATGAATAGTCGTGGTTTAAAAGCATGTCAAAAGTGTGTTCGGGGTCGCCTAATCGGTTGTCAATAAATCTTAGTGGGCTTGCCATATGGATATATGAAACTCCATTTCCAGCCCCAATCCACACATTACCAAGTCTGTCACATTTTAATGAATAAATATATTTGCCAACCACTCCTTGATCATAACCAAGAATGCTTTTTGTATTTCCAAGAGTATCAAGCGAATAGAGTGTTGTCATTGTGCAAATATGGATAGTATTTCTTAAAGAGTCGTATTCCATATCGATAATTAGTTCACTTTTAAAATTATTATCAATAGTCGTTTCAATCTTTTTTAAATATGGTTTTTCTTGATTTGTCAGAGCAGCTCCAAAGTTGTATATCCACACTCCTGATAATTCAGAACATATTAAAATTTGATTGTTTGTAAATTCGGTAATTAAAATAAATACATCATCTTTGAAAACTTCTAATTTTGGTAGAGGTATAAATTCGGTTTCTGATAACATTAATACTCCTTCGCACTTAGAAAAGAGTACAGTATTGTTGAATACACTGTATGCTCTATAATGTTTGCAATCTGATTTAATTACTCTAATGCTGTCCATATCATACAGTAAGACTTTATCATCTGCTACAATAGTGATGTTTGAAGAGGTTGTTGAAACGCTCCATAAGTTAGAGAATTGTAGTTCTTTGTCAACAAATCTATCCATCAATGAGGTATATTCGAGTTTGCCGAGTTGGTTTGGTTTAAAGTATCCAAATTCAGAATGCCCTCCCGCGTATAATTTGTTGTCTGCCCCCATTGACAGACACCTAATAAGTGAAATGTTTGAATCGTTAATATGTTCCCACTTTTTGCCGTCGAAAGTGGTTATACCGTCATTATGGGAAAAATATACAATATTAGATTTATCAATATATATATCCCAATTTTGTTCGCCTCCTCCATATTTAGAGGTTTTGTATGATTGAATACGTGGTAATCCTTGCCCCAATGTTTGCAATGGAAACAGAAGAAGTAAAATAAAAAACAGTTTTATTTTATGCATGGCAAGGTGTGTTTAGCTTTAATTTAAAGTTAAGTTTCGGAATTTGTGTCAAATCCAACTATTAATATGTCGTCAACTTGCTCTAAACCAGCGCTCCATATTTTGAAGAAGTTTTTTAAATGATCACACTGTTCATTAAAATCGAACTCTTGTAGTTCAAGTATTTTTTCTCTAAATTTTTTTCTTTTTAATTTTTTCCCATCTTTTCCTCCAAATTGGTCGATAAGACCATCGGTAAACATATATATTCTGTCATCTACCTTTATAGGTATTGTGTGTAATGTAAAAGGTAAATGGTTGTTTTTATGTATGCCTACTGGCATTCTGTCTGGTTTATAAACGGTTAATTTGTTTTGATTTATTATGTATATTGGACAGTTTGCGCCTGCATAGTATAATATATTGTTTCGAGTGTCAATAGTAACTATAGATATATCCATGCCATCTTTACTTTCATTACCATTACCGCCATCGCATTTTTGATTTAGCGAGAATATTATATTGTATCTCAGCATGTTCAGTATCTCATCGGGTTTGTAAAAACCGAGAGTTGAGACAATCTCTTTTAAAAAGCTAATTCCAATAAGACTCATAAAAGCTCCGGGAACACCGTGACCTGTGCAGTCTGCAACCGCTATAATTTTGTGGCTATCTGCTGAATGACACCAAAAGAAATCGCCGCTTACAATGTCACGTGGAATGCTCAATACAAAACTATTTTTATATAATTTGTTTAGTTGAGTTTCAGTGTGCAAAATAGCTTTTTGTATTCTTTCTGCGTATAGGATTGAAGAGGTTATTTCGTTTTTTTGTCGTAGTATCTCATCACGTTGTAATATCGCTATATCGCGTTGTATTTGTATTTCATCAGTTTGCAGTTTTATCTCCTTTTCGGCTTCTTTTAATTTGCTTATATTCGCATCTATTGCTATTAATTTTGTTATTTCGTTGTTTTCGTCTAATATAGGGGTTAAAGTTGTTTGTACCCAAATTTCTGAACCATTTTTATGCATGTTTAATGTATTATAGACGATAGACTTTTTGTCATAGTACCACATGTTTACTAAACTGTCAATTTTGAGTGAAGAAATTCTTCCGATTTTTTTTCTCGAAGTATCTTCTAACAACTCTTCAATTTTATATCCATACATGCGTGTAAAGCCTTCGTTTACCCACTCGTAGTTCCCTTTTGAGTCTAAAATTACAACAGCATTGTCGGTATATCGAGCAACAAGTGATAGCTTGTCAAGTTTTAAATTTGTTATTTCAAGTTGTTTGGCTTGCTCTATTAACTCATCTTTTTGTTTCTCAACGGTTGAAATGGCTTTTTTTATGGTTTCTTTAAGTTTTTGCCCGTCACGTTTAAGTTTAAGGGTGTATAGTTTTGTAATGCTGTAGATTATAGCTGAAACAACAACTATATAAAAAATAAAAGCGATTTTTGTTTTATAGAATGGAGGTTTGATTGTGAATATTAGTTTTATCTCGTTTGTTTCATTTCCATCACTGTCTAATGCTTTGACATGCAATGTGTGTTGACCGACAGGCAAGTATGATATTTTATATTTTCCAACGTTTGTCCAAGCTGTCCACGATTTATCAATTTTATCTAAATAGAACGAGTATTTGATATTTTCTAAGTTTTTATATGATGGATACGCAACATTAATTTTAAGAGAGTTATATTTAAAACTGATATCTCCAATATCCATTACGTTGTTGTTATAACCATAATTACGAATAGGTATCGTTGAGTCTTGTCCTATTGTAATATTAGTAAAAAATAGTGTTCGCTTGTCGGAAGATTTTTTTACGGTTTTATGGTCGTAGCAATATACATTTTCTAATGTCGATATCCATATTCTTTCATTATCATCAATACACATACCACTTATTTCGGAATCATTAACTCTTGAAAATGGATGTCTTATAAGTTTTCTTTGCTCTTTTGCGAAATAGGTTACTTCATTTTTACCCCTAATCAACCAATCTCCGTTTTTCAACTCAATTATCTGTTTTACATGTAAGTTTTCTTTATTAAATTGTTTGTTAAGCTCGCTGTATTCTTTGAATATAAGATCTGCTTTGCCAATATTTTCCTGTTTGTCTGGCAGATAGATACCATTGACTGTTAATGCTACGATAGAGTCACCAATAATTGACCAGCAATTATTCTCATCATTTGGTAAACCGTTGATGGCGCCGTATCTTACAACTGAGTAATCTTTGAAACTGTCTGGTTTATTGAACTTCAATATCAATAGACCAGAAAACTCTGTTGAGATATATAGTGTGCCCTCTTTGTCAAAAATCACAGAGCGGATATGTTCATTAGATCCGTCAAATGTTTCGATTACACTATATTCGTCATCTTCTCCCCTTTTTAAAGCGGTAAAACCCGGACTGTGACCTATAAAAATAACCGAGCTATCTAATGGGTATGAAGTTAAAGTAAACGCTCCGTAAACACCGTGAATGTTTTTTAACTTTTTAGTTTTAATATTGTATTCGTGTATTGTATCTAAAGAGCTAAATAGAAAACTCTGATTGTTAGATGAGTTTTTTAAAAACGATAATATGTAAATATAGTCATTAGTAATTGTGTTGTATTTTGTTGATAATGAGGCATTTTTGTTTCGCACGTTCTCTATTGAATACAACCCTGTTGTTGTTCCGATATAAATATTTTTGTTTATTGATGATAGAGATAAAATATTGCCTTTAAATGCAGTGTTTGTTTCAAAAATTCGGTATCCACCAAAGGGTTCTAACACAGACATTCCCTTCTCGGTTGTAGCCCACAAGTTGTATTCCATATCTTCATAAACAAATAGTACACTGTTGTCGGGGATACCATTGTTTGTGGTGTAACGATCTATTAAGTTGCCCTTTTGGTCTATTACAAATATACCGCCCATCAGTGTGGCATAAACAAGTTCGTCGTTACTATTTTTCATTCCGTAATAAATTCCGCTTTTTATGATATCTTCTTTAACATCTGATTTAAAATCTTCATAAAAAAGGATACCATCTATTGATGTTTTGCCTTTGACAGCTATCGTCTTAGTCTTATTATTATTAGTTTGCTCACTTGACAGAGGCGAAAGTTTTTTTGTGTTTACTTTGACAAGTCCTTTATTACTAGAGCCTAACAGAATGTAATCATCTTCGATAGGCGAAATTGAAAAAACACCAATATTTTCATCAAATGTTTCATTGTGGTAACGATATATTGTATCATTTTTTAAAACTGCCAAGCCCGCTCTATAATCGAAAATATAAAAAATGTTATTTACTGAGAAAGCGTGGAATTTAGTAAATGCCGGCGGGATAGATATTTTGCTAATTTTTTTAAAATCATATTTGAATATATTTTGCATTTCGGCAATAAAATATATTGCCTTATTGTGCTCGACTATCCTCCAAACAGTTTGAATATCAGTTTCTTTTATTTCACTTGAAAGACTTGTATATATAAGTGAGCCATATTCGTCACGTTCAAAAAAACCAAATTCATTGAGAGCTCCGACATATATTTTATCGTCAGTTGAAATGTGAATACATCTAACCATGGAATGATTAGGCATCTTATATATTTTCCACTCTTGACCGTTGAACTCTAACAAGCCGTCAGTATTGCCAAAGTATATAAATCTATTTTGGGTTTGAGCAATAGCCCAGTTTTGATGTGATGCCCCGTAGTCAGATGATTTGAAGTGTTGTACAAAAGGAAGTCCGAAATTACTAATATTGCTCCCTTGAGCAGTAAATGTACAAACTGTTACTAGTAATAAAAAAGCCTTTTTAACCATTACAGTATTTTATAAAAAAACGAAAATATGAATTTTTTTTGAATATTGAAAATACAAAACTTTGACTACCCTATTTTTAAATTAAATTTTAGCAAAATAAAATGGAAAATATTTAAAAGTAGCTGCGTATATGTGATTTCACTTAAACATTACAAAAATTCGACCAAAAGTTAAAAAAATCTTTTTCAAGGATATAATTTTATCATCAATAAGTACAATGCAAATTGTTTTTATTCGACATTCAATATTAACAGTGAACCATTAAGGCGTAATAAGGTGCAAGGAGCAAGTGTTTTTAACTTTACAGACATTTAAATAAAATTACTAATATTGAACCATTAAGGAATTGAGGAACATTAAGTTTTGTGCGACCACAAGTGTTGCCTACTTTCAATTCAATAGACTTAATTTGAAACTCATGGCTAATAGTTTGTTTATCAGTCTATTAATAATTGTTCACTTCGACATTTCGACTACGCTCAATGCAACGCTTCGCCCAGTATAATGCTCCGCTCAATGCACCGCTTCGACTCCGCTCAGTGCAAGCATTGCTAATTGCTACTTGGGTGGTATTTATACTTAGTGTAAGTACGTATAAAGTAGTACTCTTTTTACGATTGATTTGATTAGTGTGAAGTGCTATTTTTGTTTTTGATAATTTGCACAAAAAGTTGTTCTGTTTTACCTAAGTAATAATCTGATTTATATGGGAAAACTGTTTGATAAATTGTTTGAAGATGTTAGATTTGAGGAGGGGCTTAGAGCATGTATGAATTGTGGTGTCTGTACTGCAATATGCCCTGCTGCAGAGTTTTATGATTACGATCCAAGACGAATTGTAAGTATTGTGCAAACATCTGATGATGAAACTATTATAGATTTGTTGAAAAGCGAAACAATTTGGTATTGTGG
>DAOOBP010000080.1:0-8412 GCA_035407925.1 Salinivirgaceae bacterium | reverse complement strand
TTGATTTTTAAATTCTTAATGCTCATAATTTTAATTTTTTAAATGTTTGTATAAAATTAATTAATGAATATCTGTATGAATACCTTACTTAGTTAATAACCACATAGTCACATAGTTTTTTTCATGTAAGGTAAAATAGTTACACAATAATCATAGTAGCAAAGCTACTATGTGTAAAACAAGTTTTTATGTAACACTTGTATCGATCTTTACTTTTCAATTAACTACATTTTCTATGTTTCTATGTGATATCGAAAAGTTTTTTCTGTTTTATCAAATAGAATGTAAATATAAGTAAATGTACGGTCATTCATAAATTAATTATCGGTTTAATAAATATTATGTCTCTCTCTTGTTTTATTTTCTTAAAAAGTCAATTGACGATTTTTTCTCTGTTTTTAACACTATTATTGCAACTATCGACATTAGCAGAATAAAAAACAGCGTTATAGCTATTACGAATATTGTAACAGGCACTTGTATATGATAGGCAAAGTTCTCTAACCACCTATATATCACGTAGTAACTTAGAGCCAAAACAAAGATAGCAGGATACAAATATGTTCTTATCTGCTTTAGGCAATAATATTTTATTAGTAAAAAGAGGTTTGCTCCGTGAACCTTTCTGATAACCATATTGTTAAGCTGTTGGTTCATATAGTACGACACTATGCCCAAAAATCCCATAACAGCCAAAATGCAAGTAATTAATGCAAATAGGGTTGACATCTTTTCAACGGTTTTTTCTTGGGCATAAATAATATCGTTGTCCTCTAACAACGGGTTGTATGTGAAAGGTGCCGTCTCACTCCACTTGTGGTTTTTAAGAGTTTGCTCAATATATTGTAATGTCTCTCTGTTTTTCTCTTTCATCTTTATAATGATGCTGGGAAGACTCTCAGGATTATAATGGATTATGGTAGGCTCTATTTTATCTTTCAAACTTCTTGTATGAAAATCCTTTACAACTCCCACTATAACACCATCGCTATACCAATGATCTTTCAAAGGCTTGATTGTTTGCCCAACAGCTGTCTCAAAACCCATTATTTTTTTAGCAGTTTCGTTTATAACATATTCGTGTTTTCCTGAGTATTTACCATCAAAATAGTCATCTACGTTTAGATTTTCTCTCAAAAAACGTCCCTCTATTAACTCTAAATTTAACAAATCTATTAACTGGTAATCGGTTGTTATAGACGCAAAAGTAATTGATGTCCCTTGTGGTTTTCCATTCCACCATACATCTTTGTTCCAGCCCTTAATATCATTCAATTTTCCACGAAATAGACTTACAGCTTCAATATTCGGATTTTTCATTAAATCCTGCCTTAAAACGTCAACTTTGTAGGGAGAATATATTAATTCAGGTAACGATATTATGTTTTCAGTCTCTTTGTTTTTCTGTGATTCTTGCATAAAGCGTATCTGTTTAGATACAGTAAAAGCAAAGAAAACAAAAAACATTGCTGCCGTAAACTGTAGCGCAGAGAGGACATCGCCAATTTTAAAACTTTTTAAAACATCTATTTTGCCTTTAATATTTTCGGCTAAACTGCCTTTTATCGTAAAATAGAGTTGAACTATGCCCGATAAAAATGGTATCGCAATGCAAAATCCTGCAATAAACAAAATTGTCAATAGGTCGATATTAAACGAAACATAAACACCCAGCAGATTATTAAAGTAAGGCATTGCCAAATAGGTTAATAACAAAGAGGTTAGAGTGGCTGCAAATATTATAAAAAACGAACCTAAAAAGTTTTCAATAAATATTGCTTGTCGGCTTCCGCCCAACAGACGCTTTATAGACGTGGCTTTTACACGCTTTACTGTACGAGATAAATCTAACGTTGTGTGATTGAAAAAAACAACCAACAGAATTAAGAATATTGCTATCGTTATAAGCCACACATAAGCCATATCGCTATTGTTGTGAGAGCGATAATCTGGAAAATCTGTTTTTAAATGTATATCCCTTAGAGGCTGAAATTCAAGCATATCACTACTTCTACGATAGTTTGAAATAACATTTCTAAGTCCGGCAAGTTTTGCTTCTATATTATCAACATTGGGATTTACTTTTATGTAATGTGTTGATTCATACCATAATGGTTTAAAATAATCGTAAGAACTTTTTACGCTTAACATAGAGAAAAGTACATCAAATTGCAGATGAGAATTACGAGGCACATCTACCACCATTGCTACTTTTTTCATATGTTCGCCATAAAGCCCCTCTTTCAAAAACTCTTTACCAACAGCATGCTCGTTACCAAACATTTTTTGTGCAAACTCTTTAGATATAACCGCACTGTGTGGATTATTGACAAACTCTGTTACACTGCCTTCGACAATAGGAAAAGAGAAAATTGAAAAAAATGATGTGTCTGCTATTAAAAAATCTGTCAAAAACCTTTTCTCTTCGTAACTACAAGTCTGTTGAGTTTCATTTGAAAGCCAAACTGCAGAACTAAAATATGGATAATCTGACATTAATTTTTCAACTAATGGAGGGGCTGCACCACCCACTTTAGTCAGATTATCACCGTTTTTTTTCACAGTAACTAACCTGTAAATTTTGTCGCTGTCTTTGTGAAAGCTGTCGTAGCTTGTTTCGGTACGCACCCAGAAATAGAGAAACAGAGCTATAGACAATCCTATAACTAAACATAAAAAGTTTATTAGCACGTAATGACGTTCTTTTTTAATGTTTATTAGTGCGTGTTTGATGTATGTTGATAGCATGGCTGATATTAATCTATACAAATATTACTTGTTTTGCTCACTACAAACTGTCTTACAAAGCAAAGAGAGCCTCATAATATTAAGTATTGATTATTAGTTAATTAGCAAAACAGCTGTTCCTTTGTGATTTCCAAATTGATAGTTTAGTAGATATACCCCATTTAGACTTTTATTACTAAATTTTTCTATAACAACTCTTCCCTGACCATCACTGTTATGGTTTCTACTGTAAACGATTGCTCCCTTTGTGTCAACAATTGTTATTATACCACTGCTAGTATGAGGTAGTCCATCTAAAATAAAATAGGTTGATGCAGGATTTGGATAAACTGTAATTGTTTTTAATTCTATCTCCGACAGAATTATTGTGTTATCGAAGGTCGTAATTTTTATACTTTTACCATCAGCCTGTTTGCCGTCTGTAGCAACCACTTGAAAAATATATTCAATGTCTGGTAATACAGGCGTTTCACCTACTAATTGATATTGACCACTGTTTTCACTTAATGTAACCCAGTCAGGATTGTTAAATATATTGACAGTAACAGGGTCATTGTCAGCATCTTCGACCGTAAACGGGATATTAAAATTCTTTTCTATTTGTAGTGTGGTGTCGGATAATCCGCTTATAATTGGTCTTTGATTAATTATTGCCGGGACATCGAAGACTGGTGGAAAAACAATTCTGTCAATCCATGCAGCATCGGCGCCACCAACACCTGAATAATCTTTTTTATATCTCCAGACAAGATTGTGTGTGCCCTCTGTTAGTGAGAAGGCTACTTTTGTCCAACTTTCATTATTACCCCAAATTCCAAGACGTTGATTATTATCAAGAAATTCTAAATAGTCATACGGAGTAGATGAGCTTGAAGTCTCACATGAAACTTTTAGCCAAAAACTTATAACATCTGGTCGATTTAACGTAATTGTTGTTGATATTTCCGTACTTTGACTATGACCAATATTTCCTGATTTCATACAATGCCCGCCATATAATCCACCTTCTGAAAAAGTCCATGGGCTTGCTGAATTGTTAGTCCATATTTGCAGATTGAAAGCTGAATTATCAAAATCTTCGACAGGTAAATTTGCCCTATTGCTGACCATTATTCTATCCGAAAAGATCCTATCAGACACTATCGCTCTTAAAAGAATATTATCTCCGACAGGGGAGTCTTCGTTAACTAACAAAAAACAGGTTAATGTTGACGACTGTAACGGAGACAATGTATCTGTTTTTAATTCTGGATTTATTACTGTACAATTGCCTGTTAACAACGTAAACAGAGCGGTAATAGAGTCTGTTTTAGCTCCTCCTAAGTTTGACAAGGGGATATTTATTGTTACCACCTCACCCTTTTCGGGCAACTGATTGCAATTGCCCCCATAACAGTCATCCCAAGAAGGTTCACCTAACGACAACACTGGTGCTAACACAGGAATGTGAAAATAGTCGGTAAAATGTACATTGTCGGAAATTAAAAAAACTATTTGAAACACGATATTTCCTTCATTTTGTATTGAAAATGGAACACTAAAACTTATTGTTTCTGTAGCGCTAACAACTTCATTTGGTTCAATATCTCCCAATATCAGCTCTTTTGCTTCTACTTGCAATCCACTCGTAATTGCTGAAACAACAGCTATACATTGATTTGCGCTTGTAAGACCAATATTTTTAACTGTGATTGTCATTTCTGAAGTCTTGCCTGATATAGCGCAGTTTTGAGGATTTCCGTGAATCTCATATCCGTTGTAAATCAAAGTTGGTTCTGTTGGTTGAAGAAATATAACAGGAACCGTATCGGACAAAATATTTATTCCATGTGATATTAAAAACAGAGTATCAGGCTCTCTTACTGTAGGATATAAACTCATAACCGTTGTATCTGATACAATTGATTTATTTCCATACAGTTTGCCATTTTTATCGAGCAATGATACGGTGTAATTTTTTGGACCAGCGATATTGACAATGGTAATTTGGTTGTCGCCCGCATAAACATTCCCAACAACCGAAAATGTTGATGACGATGGTAGTGATGTCCATACAGGAAGCACCGGATCTCCTAAAATATTACACGCATAATGCACCCATCGCTGAGCGCCCGGTTCGTGTTCAAGAGGAAGATCAACCCACGCTGCACTGCGTAACTGACTTACCTGATGTGCCATGCCTAAATATTGAGACCCTAACCCATATAATCCATGTACAAACTCGCGATGAAGGTGTGTAGAAGGACCCTCGGTTTGTCCTTCATTAAACCAACCGTACCGACTATTTCCTATAAATCCACTTGCAAAATTTGGCAATAAAATCATCCTTTCTGCAATACAAACATCGCGGTCAAATGCAGCTGCCAAGCAACCGTGCGAATAAATCAATGGATTTAAATGCGAAACGCCATCAATGTTTATAAAGAAAGCATTTGTCAGGTCACCCAAATCAAGTCGCATTAAATAGTTGTAATTAGCATGACCTACATGGTGAATAAATGATGATCCCTGATCGATTTTATTAAGCAATTGAAGAACAGTCCATGTTTGATGTCTATCATATAAACTATCATACGGATCAGAAGGGGGTATGCCCTGAGTGGTGTAGCCGTTATCATCATGAACTCCAACTATCAAATCAAGATATTGGGCGCCCCATGTCAACGGATTATCCCAAAGGTGTTCCCCAACAAGCAGAGGTCTGTTTGTTTCAGAAACCACAGGAGAAAAAGCATACTTAGTAATTTTTGACAAAAAGTTAGTTAGCTCAGTTGTATTACTGAAAGGAATGCGTCCAATGGCGAGTTCCGGAAGTAAATCTGCTTCAGCAGGTTCGCCATATATCCCGTTTTGGTTACTGTCCCAGTTTCCGCTAAGGGCAGAATAATACAAATCGGAAGGAATATCTTCGGTATGAGTTGATGAAGATTGAACATTTCCACGCAGTTTTCGAGTAGGAATTATCTCTGTGTCACCACCTAATACAACAAAATTTATTCTTTTCGATTGATAATAATACTTGATACAGTTTCTTATTTTTTCTGCTAAGTCAATACCCTGATACGAACCATTTATCTCTTCAGTTGTAACAATAGTAGATTTTTTACCGCGTGCTCGATAAGCTGTTTTGAGGGGATTTAACTCATCAGCAAAAGCATTTGAAGTAACAATTAAAACATCGATTTTATTATCAATACTTGGTACAGAAAGAACTTTAGGTAGATCGTGAGGATTGTCAATAAATGTGTTTAGTAAAAACAGATCGTTTTCTGTTAAAGTTGATGGATTTGTTCCGACTGTTCCATACACTTTAACCTCTATTTTGTTGTGATAAATAAGCTTCGATTCTACTGGATTATATTTAACCGGGCACAACCCGAACATAAGTACAGGCGCATTATTTAAATAATGGACACTATATTCTATATCTTCGTAATTTTGACCCATATATACCGACTTGGAATAGGCTTGCTTGTTAGGGGTAGGTTCTTGTCGGTTTTCGTAGTCTGATAATGGTCTGACATTTCCTGCCGGTGATATAATTCCATCTATATCCAACGTTTCAGCGTGATGTGTAATAATTTCTACTCTTTCAATTTGTGTCCCTTCGGGAAGTACCAAATTACACGCTTTCCATGGAAGTAGCGGATATCCATTAATAGCCTTATTTAAACATCCTTCAATCTCTATCAGTTTTTTTTGACTTTCGCCAAAAATAACAGGATTTGAAAAAACATATTCTTGCTTAAGTATCTGCGACTGCAAATGACTAACAAGGCCTACAAAACAAAGGGTTATAACAAGTTGTCTCATAATAAAATATTTTAATAGTTGAATAGAAAAAACAATATTATCAATTCTCAAGCCTTTTCAGCTAAAGAAACGTTCAAATGTACATAAAAGTTATAACTAACAAAATATTTTTGATAAAAAAGTTGGCTTTTACTATATGTTTGATAATAAAACGGTTGAAGAAGTTTTATAACTACTCAAAGGCGCTAATTTCAAGATAATACTTTTATGAATAACCGTATATTTACCTATATTTATAGAACAGAAAAATCTTTTTCAATACCACATAGATACATAGAAAATATAGTTAATTGAAACCCTAATTCCGCAAATCACCCGTCTATTGCTTGTATATATCTTGTTATGAGCCTGTATTTCGATATGCTCAATAACCATCGAAGCACGGGCTCAGTCACGTACACTTCACTTCGACTTTGCTCAGCGCGTAGCGGCTTTGCTCAGTGCACCACTTCATGTGCGCTCCTTCGTCCTCAATCTCAGCGCCTTGCATTTGGACACTTCTGAGCCACCTTGCTACTTTTTGTTAAATGTGACTTTTGAGACAGCCTATCTTTGTCCGAAAAAATGTATATTTATCTCCGAAAAAATGCGTTTACTAATGCAACCTTGGAATTAATTTTTTGGTATGAATCATGGCTTAATTGTTGTAACTGGTCCCACAGCCACAGGGAAAACAAAATTTGCAGTCGATTTGGCAGATAGGCTTAACGCTGAAATAATCAGTGCCGATTCGCGACAGGTGTTTCGTGGAATGGATTTGGGAACAGGAAAAGATATTTCTGAATATTCTTCAAACGGAAAAACTATACCCTACCACCTGATAGATATTTTGGACGCCGGACAAAAATATAGTGTTTATCAATTTCAAAAAGATTTCTTCACGGCTTACGACAGCATAACAAAACGAGGCAAAAACGTCGTCTTGTGCGGTGGCACAGGGCTTTATGTCGAGTCGATAGTAAAAAACTATCAAATGTCTGATGTGCCAGAGAATCCAGAGCTAAGGAAGTCTCTCGAAAACAAATCGTTAGAGGAGTTAGAAACTATTCTTTCAGAGTTAAAAACAATGCACAATTCAACTGATATTGATACACGTAATCGCGCAATCAGAGCCATTGAAATAGCTACGTATGAAAAAGATAATCCGGGGAAATCTGATTATCCTAAACTTAACACTCTCATTTTCGGGGTGCATTTCGAAAGAGCAGAAATACGCAAACGAATTACCGAACGGCTCAAGCAACGTATTGACGAAGGCATGATTGACGAAACGCGAAAGCTAATAGAGTCAGGGGTCAGCCCCGATGTGCTTATATCTTATGGGCTGGAATATAAGTATATAACGTGGCTATTGCAAGAAAAAATCAGCTACCAACAGTTTTTCAGCGAGCTAAACACAGCCATCCATCAGTTTGCAAAACGCCAGATGACGTGGTTTCGCAGAATGGAACGTAATAATATTAAAATTCACTGGATTGATGGCAGGCTGCCTGCGGAGGAGAAGGTCGCTAAAGCTATGGAAATTATTGGCTTACAAGAGAATTTATCAACGCTTTAGAAACGGCCATCATGGGTTCCTTTTATGGTGGCTTCGACAGCTATTGAGCTTGTCGAAATATAAATTCAGCCAACGTATAACGGTCACTGAGCCTGTCGAAGTGACCGTCATAGGCTCATTTATAGTGGCTTCGATAAACTCAGCCAACGTATAACGGTAACTGAGTTAATCGAAGTGACCATTAGCAAACTTTTAATTCAAATTTGCTAATAAGAAAACGCCCGTCAGATTTCTAACGGGCGTTTTCTTACTGTATTTATCAATCATTCAAACTGAAACGTTTCATACCTTTT